>DOWG01000298.1:0-230 GCA_003519685.1 Lachnospiraceae bacterium | reverse complement strand
ATTTTGCCGGTGTCGACCTGTTGTTTGGAAGTGACGGGGAGCCCATTGTCTGTGAAGTGAATTCCAATGCACATTTTAAGAATATCTATGATTGTACCGGAGTGAATGTGGCCGATGCCATAATAGCGCATATAAAGGAGCATGGAAGATATCTTAGTAGCAGAGAGGCAGGGCTGAGTTAATATGAAGGCTTGGTTAATTTATGACAGGGACAGTGCAATTTACAATGA
>DOWG01000144.1 GCA_003519685.1 Lachnospiraceae bacterium | reverse complement strand
TATAATTGAATGGATTGCCGATACAAAAGCGACGGTTCTTGCATACTTGTTATGGCTAATAGATTGCTCCTCCCAAATAATCCTCACTTGCTTTCTTATCCGCGTAATAGATAACAAAATCCCCGGCATAAAACTCAAAAGTGACCCCCTTATCATCCGTCTTTGATAAGGGCGGATCCTCCATGATCCACATAGAGCAATAGCCGTTTTCTTGATAATTTACCGGATTGATATAACTCAAGTGCCGCTCTCCGTATTGATCCAAAGTCTCAATTCTCAGATTTACTATAATATAACCATCCTTTAGCCAAAAGTCTTCAGAAAAATCAACACCATATTTCCCAGAATATTCTATAACATTATAATCCTTTTTTACGGCATATACTTTATTTGGTAAATAATATGTTCCATACCAGCGCTGCATTCGTTTTATCATATCTGCCTCTGTTATATTATCTTCTGCCACCTTCTCATAAGAATGCAGTTTCCTGACACTTTTAGCATACTCGTTACCGATAAAGGTACGGAAAGAATCAGTAAGCCGGATATGGGAAAAGGTGAACATCTCTTCCGTATTCCATATAAAATCTTCATATCCTTCTTCCCGCACGAATGCCGTCTGCCTCAGCTCATTTTCCGGAATACCATGGTCAATATCTCCTGTCCTTATTGATTTTACATTCGTCAGATCAAGCTTACTGCCAACTTTAACAAGCGGCTGGTGCTTGCCATGAAAGGATTCGGAGTAATAAAGGTCGACTGCTGTTCTGTTTTTCCCCTTCTTGTCTACAAAATAAAAGCTTGGCTGAATTGATATCATGGCTCCGTTCGAATACATACTTCCTGTTGTTTCAAGAGAAAAACGTACCATATATCCGGTTTTTAAAATACCTGTATTTTTATAAAACGGGTGACTGCCATTTACCAAAGGAAAGGTGTATTTTACATTCCTTCCGGTATCCTTTCCATACTGGTCATTGGTTCCCAAAGCATAGTCATAATAATAACCCTTGTTATAACCAGGCTTATTTGTTCCATTGGGATATTTATCCGGGTAACTCTTTTTAAATTCCGAGGAACCCGGTATACGAAAGGCTTCTTCCCATATGGGGTAATCGGTAAGATCATAGATCGTTAATCCATAAACGCGGCCGGATACCTCAAATTGTGCCGTATTGGTTGCAACATAATTCTTTCTATCTGTATTTTTCTCTTCCTCCGTCATGCGTAATTTAGAAAGATCCGTTCCATTAACCGTTCCGACACAATTCATGGCCACGGTTCGAAATTCGGCAATATAGGTTCCTTCCTCTACCCACATAGGCAGATAAAATTTTGCGGTAGATCTACCTATTGTAATCCATGTACCCGATTTAATATATTCATCATTTTCTATCTTTCCATCCATGCCTATGTCAATATAGACATCAAACGGAAACTTTACTTCATTACGTAATAATCCGTTTTTATCGGATATATAGGATATCGATGGATCTCTGAGAGATTTTGAAAAGTCCCTGGTAAAGTACCCCTGCATGTAACTATGCAACCCTGTATTAGAAATTCTCACGGTAAAATCGGACAAGGCAGGTTGCTGATCCAATACCAGTTGGACAGCAGATTTATTAGGATTTATTAATTGAACATATTTATTATTATTGGATTCAATGATCGGATCACACAGTACCGGAGTATGTATTATTACATTGTTGATACCGCTAATTGGATAAGAAAGAGTGTTGCTTTTTGAAGATACATCGGAAGTTAGGCATCGGTAACGGATAGAGCCGGTAGACCCAAAATCACCGTTTTCCTTCGTTGCCTCGATGATCTGTCCGGATTTGTATAGAACATTTTCATTTGTTAAGGTATCGCATTGTTTAATGGGAGAAATGTTGATGTCCGGGGCCTCCGTTTCAACGATGGAATCATTCATAACGGTAACTCCGTCATAGATAATGTGATCGCTTTTTACCTTTATATTGCCCGTCATAGTATAGGCTTGCTTGGTAAAATCCTCTTGTGGTAAGACAGGCTTGTCTGTTCCCCCGGTTATGGTCTGTGCAGGAAGCTTTATTCCGGAGCTTGCCTCCTTAGGGGGTATGATATGATAATTCTCGCTGCCCGAATGATAATAGCGGATACTTGGAACATCATAATAGGATAAATTAGGGGATAAGGTAATACTGCCATTCGGTAAAGCATAATTGCTGAATGTCGCCGCATTAATCGTATAATAATCAAGGTCTTCAATTTCCCAATATCCATAAGCCCTCGGCACGGTTATCGTCTGCTCGATAGTGACTGTCTCTGTCATTTGCTCCGGCTCTTCGCCTTCTGCTAATTCATCCTCCGGAGTAGCAGCTGTCCAAACGAGAATATAATCTTTTCTTACTTTAATCGGATATTGCTTTAAACCAACTTTCTTGACTAAATTATATCCTATTAGGTAATCCGTTGCTCTTACTTCTCCGTATAAACTTTCCGTGGTGGGTACACCAAGGGTAGCAACAAATTTTTCGCTGCCGCGATTATCCGCACGGATCGATCCTGTTGCACTTACCTTCGTAAACGGCATGGATTTATAATCCGGTTTTGGGACTGTAATTTCCGGAAGCTCCGGTCCCGGGTCCTCCGGAGGTGTGATATCATCACCGGCATCCGGATCCAGACTATAGATCATATGAAAGATTGCTGTTGACTCCGCCATAGCTTCCGGCATAACTTGATATATTTTTTCACTGTTCTTTTTATCCTCTGTCTTTTTCTTTCCATTCTTATTCGTATAGGTTAAATACCATTTGTTTGCATAGTAATATTTATCTTTCAGTGTCTTTTGATTATCCTTTAAGCTATACTCAAAAGGACTCCCTCCTTCAACCTTTTTTCCTTTCTCAAAGGTTGTAAGTTTTTCTCCATCTTCTGTTTCTGCAATAATATCAACATAGTAAGGGGGATACTTTTCACTGTCATAGATCATATAAATGGTAAGTTCATTAGCATCCGGTACTTCGCTAAGATATACTCTGGAAGAAAGATTTGATATCGTATTCTTTTTCTCCGATACCCGATCCTCATAGGTATAGCTCCACTGATCCGTATACTGAAATTCAACTCCGGATGATAGGATTGTCTTCTCTTCATTCGTTATTTTAGGATCATAGGATTGACCATACATCACCTTATCCTTACTTCGTAGCGTTTTTATTTCATTTTTATCTTTATCTACTGCAATAACATTAACGTTGTAAATATTCGAAGCTGTTATTGTATATTCAACATTATATAAATCCTCCAATAGCTTCTGCGTGGCTTCACTCCAGTATTCTGCTGCAAGCATCTCCTGAAGACCAAAGATATTGCTTTTTCGAGTTTTTTCCCCTTGGTAGGATTCATACACCGGATTTAGGTAAATCGTAACACTACCATTTATTAAATCATTTGCCGTAATGCCCAGTTTGGCTGCTGTTTTTATAAAATCCTTTCTGGT
>DOWG01000005.1:8828-16756 GCA_003519685.1 Lachnospiraceae bacterium | reverse complement strand
ATCATATCATTTGTCGAAATCATATCCGATAAGGAGTAGTTGCATTACGTAGCGGTACATAAGGCTCCAAAATACGGAGCCAAAGTACCGACGAATGCAAATACTCCTTATCGGATATCATTTGTCGAAATCATATGATATACTTTGTTAGGGGTGTGAACAGTAACAATAGATTGCAATACGAGGAGACAAGAGATGGAATTATATATTATAAGGCACGGAGAAACCATTTGGAACAAAGCGGGGAAAATCCAGGGGTATTCCGATATCCCGTTAAATGAAAATGGAAGATCGCTGGCGAAGACCACTGGGAAAGCATTAGAAAATGTATATTTTGACAAAATATTTTCCAGCCCGCTGATCAGAGCTTATGAGACAGCGCAGCTCATTCGGGGGAATCGTAATATAGAGATCGAGACGCGGGAGGAGCTGAAGGAAATCGGTTTTGGCATCATGGAAGGCTCCCTTTATGAGGAAGAGATGTGTAATATGGAGAGTCCGATCTATAAGTTTTTTAATCACCCAGACGAATATGTTCCGCCGGAGGGTGGAGAAATGATCGAGCATCTATGTAAAAGAGCGGCAGATTTTCTGGAAGATAAGGTACTGCCTCTGGAAAAGTCCTGTGAAAGGGTATTGATCGTGGCCCATGGAGCGATGAATAAAGCAATTCTGACCTATGTGAAAAAGCTGGAGAAGAAGGATTTCTGGTCGGGTAATTTTCAAAAGAATTGTGCGGTTACGATTATTGAAATTAAGGATTCAAAAATGAATATTCAGCAGGAGGGCAAAATATTGGCGTAAATAGTGGGCTGCTTCGCTGGATGACGAATTTGATATTATAAGAAGGAAAGGAGAAAAAAGATATGGCTTCTTTTACAAAAAAAGCTATCATAAAATCGTTTCTGAAGTTGCTGAATGAACGTCCGCTGAATCGGATCACGGTAAAAGATATCGTAGAAGATTGCGGGATTAACCGCAATTCATTTTACTACCATTTTGAGGATATGTCCTCCCTGGTGGAAGAAATTATGATGGAAGAAGCCGACAAAATCATAGATAAGTACGGAAGCATCAATTCACTGGAGGAGTGTCTGTGTGTGGCGATAGAATTTGCATTGGAGAATAAAAAAGCGGTTATGCATATCTACAGTTCTGCCAATCGTGAATCCTATGAAAGATATCTGAACAAGGTTTATCAATATGTCGTGACAAAATACATAGAAAGTGTCTTCGCAGATATTCCTGCCAAGGAAGAAGATCTTGAAATCATTATTAAGTTTTTTAAATGCGAATTGGTTGGTTATACCCTGGACTGGATGTCGGATGGTATGCGGTATGATATTAGAAACCAGGTGCGGCGTATATGCGAGCTTTTTGATGGTACAACGAAGATTGCCATTCAAAGGAGCGCTGAAAAATAAAGCGGCGTTTCAAAATGAGTACAAGGATATAAGAGGGTCAATGATTTGTCTTTTCATCTGTTTGTGAGAGAAAATCATTGACCCTTTTCATACCTAAGAAGCAACGGACCGCTTTCTCCAGAGGAATACGATGACCGCTCCGATAAAGAACGGAACGAACGTCGTGGCAAAACGAAATAATACCATGGTGGAGGTAGCTATGGCTGTTTCCACCATGCCGGAGAGTAAAACGATGAATATGATATCAAGAGAACCATATCCGGATGGCAGCGGTACGGAGCCGGCAAGCATGCGTGCTGCGCTTATAAAAGCGATCGAGGTCAGCAGATTCGGCCCTTTCCCCTGCATCGCCAGGTACGGTATCACATACCAGAAAGTCTGCATGAGAAGGCATTCAAAAATTAATTGTACCGTTAATTTCTTGTCGCGAAAAACCAATGCTGTTTCTGCCTGAAGCAGGCAGATCTGTTCTTCCATGTAATCAATTTTGGAAAGCCATTTCGGGTGATTTTTACAAATGCGGCGGACAACACTCAGTAACCGGGCGGACAACTGACTGGAGGTGGCAACCAAAATCAGCACACCAATCATAAAAAGGCATATGACAATACCAAGGATACCAAAGAATCGGTACGGGCGTATGGCAGTACGAAGCGTCGGAAACATTAAGTATGCTGCAAATCCGTATAGAAAGATGGCGGTCCTGTCCAGGATGTATTGAATTAAGCATATGCCTGTACTGTTGGCTGCCGGAATTCCCAGGCGTGTAAGGTAATAAATCTTTGAGATACCCATGCCGCTTCCCAAGGTCGTAACCTGAAAGAATGCCCCGGAGAATGCGCACGCGATTCCCTGTCCCCATTTCAGATCCGGCTGATATCTTCTGCCAAGCCGGTATAATAGATCACCGTCAATGATTCGGTATAAGCAGCCGCTTAAGCAGACGAATACAAATAGCCATATCGGAATTTCTCCGATGGACCGCATAACATCCAGGAAAAAATCGCAATGGAAGTATATGGCTGTGCCAAGCAGTATTATAAATATAAGATAAAAAACAACGCTTTTTACCCATGGTGGAACTGATTTTTTACGGAAGTCTCCGGAATCTTTTTTATTTTTCAATTGGCCCATAATAGGAGGAATGTCCTTTTTTAATCTTCTTTTTCGGCGGATGTTCTTCTATCAGCTGGTCAGCAACAGGTGCCCAGTCTTTCGCATAGTTTATGCATTTTCCACAGAGATGATCCGCTGCTTCCGGACTTTGAAGATCTGTACTGACGGCACCCGATTTCTTAACAATTTCCTGCAGGCATTCCGGATTTTCCAGCATCGGGCAGGGGCGCAGCGGATTATCATTGAAAGGCTGTGCATCCTGATAGGCTTTAAATAGCGGCTGCTGCAGGCATTCCAGCAGAGTCTTATCGTGAATGTTTGCTCCGGAATAGTGGATAAATACGCAGGGCTCAACATCTCCGTTCGGATTGATATGGCAGTAGTACTTGCCTCCGGCGATACAGCCGCTGACGTATTCGCCGTCATTTTGAAAGTCAATTAAAAAGATCGGCTTCCCGCCCTTTGCGGCACGTACCTCACGGACACGGTGGTACATATAGACCCGCTGTTCCGGAGTGAGGAGCAGCTCCGTTGCTGCTTCGTTGCCCACCGGCATGTAATGGAAGTACCAGCTGTAGCGGACGCCTTTTTCAATCAGCAAGTCAAGAAATTCATCACTGGTAACGGTCTTATAGTTCTTGGAGGTATAGCAGATGGAAGTGCCGAACAGCAATTTGTTTTCACGCAGCAAATCCATGGCATGCATTACCTTTTCAAAGGAGCCGGTACCGCGGCGCAGGTCATTGACATCTTCAAAACCTTCGACACTTAAGGAAAGCGAGAAGTTGCCGACACGCTTCATTTCACGGCAGAAGGCATCATCCACAAGGGTTCCGTTTGTAAAGGCATGGAAAGCACATTTGTTATGTTTTTCCGCCAGCCGGATCAGGTCATCACGGCGTACGAGCGGTTCTCCGCCGGTAAAGAGATAGAAGTAGATACCAAGCTTTTCCCCCTGCGTAATAATGCTGTCGAGATCTTCATAGGACAGGTTCAGCTTATGGCCATACTCCGCAGCCCAGCAGCCGGTACAATGCATGTTGCAGGCGGAGGTAGGATCCAGAAGCATAACCCACGGAATATTCACACCGTACTTCTTCGCCATCTCATGGGTTTTGGAAACTCCGTAAAATCCTGCCTGATAGCCAAGGTTTAGAGCGTGCATTTTGACCACGTTGGGATCAATCTCATCTAAGAGTTTATTGGTATACTGCATCCATTTGCAGTCCGGGTCGTTCACAAAGTTCCTGGCAGCAGAAAAAACACCCGGGCTAACACGGTATCCGATCAGTTTCTCAGACATGTCAATCAGCTTCGTCAAATGCGCCTGACGATCTTTATTAACATATTTGATTATACCGTCGAGGGTTTTACTGACGGCTGCACGAGTCGTATTCGCTTTAAAGCTTTCAAATGACATAAATATATCCTCCTTCATATAAATAATACATTTCATTTTATGAATTTATGATTAATATGGATGGAACCGGTACTTTCACGATATTAACGAATCATCCATCTTATGGCAAATATAGCCTGAAATCCCGTGTTTTGGAATAGGCAAAGCCCCGGTTATGCCTATTTTTCAAACAAAATCTTGAAAATGTCTGTTTTTTAGTCATTCTGTGCCTTGTGCCTAATTTTTTGACACGGAGCATTTTGTGTCTATTCCGTTTTTCTCAGAACTCCGGTAAAATGGACCTGCTATTTGGGAAACAGGTGACATTCGTTGTCCCATACTGTGATTTGAGAATCAAAAGCCTTCCTAACAAATAGTCTTCTTCAATTTGCATAAATCAAAGAAAAACGGGGGTAATATGAAACATATTTTAATGCGCAACTGTATGAAGTCGTTGGTACTTAGATCACGTATTTTGTGGTCTTATGTANNCCATTACGTACTTCATCCAAGCGTAAGCGTGTTGCGAATGAAATATGTTTCCTATTACCTATCAATACATTAATTGTGCAAATTGATGAAGTTAATTTATAAATTGGCTTTTGCTTCTCAAATCATTATTAAGTTAGGAAGAAAGGAAGTGAGTTTGATGCATCCAACAAAGCCAATCTGGGCAGCAAAAACCGGATACATCATTATGTCTTTGCTGCTTTGCACCCTTGGTATAGTACTAATTCTACATCCTGAGGTTTCTGCCAAAGCACTTTGCATTTTAATCGGTGTGATGCTGATATGTTACGGAATTTTTAAGGTAATCGGGTACCTGTCAAAAGATTTGTTTCGGCTTGCGTTTCAATTTGATTTGGCA
The DNA here is from genome assembly GCA_003519685.1 of Lachnospiraceae bacterium. Classification (GTDB taxonomy): domain Bacteria; phylum Bacillota; class Clostridia; order Lachnospirales; family Lachnospiraceae; genus Mobilitalea. The sequence continues at coordinate 11,949 of DOWG01000005.1, read as the reverse complement.
TTCGGCTTGTTGGTCGTAGTTGTAGGACTTATTATGGCGCTACATCCCACCCACATGATTACGCTGGTTAACTTTGTTCTTGGAATCATTATTCTGGCCGATGGACTTTTTAAGGTACAGATTGCGATAGATTCCAAAAAATTTGGAATCCGTAAATGGTGGTTGATCACAGTTCTTGCAATTATTACTGTTACTTTTGGTATCCTTTTGGTGATTGATCCATTCAGTAGTTCAAACCTTCTAATGATTATGCTTGGCATCTCCTTGCTGGCGGAAGGATTTTTGAATTTCTGTGTCATGCTACTTACGGTAAAAATTATTAAAAACCAATACCCGGAATCCAACACGAATTAATGACATCGAAGGAGGAAAAACAAACTATGAAATTTGGGAAAGTGGTTATGAAATACCGCATACCAATTCTGGTCATTGCTGTTATTTTGATAGTCCCCTCTGTTTTTGGCATGACATCTACGAGAATCAATTATGATATGCTCAATTATCTGCCGGAGGACATGGATACAGTCGTTGGTCAGAACGTACTTTCGGATGACTATGGAAAGGGCGCATTTTCATTCGTAATTTTTGAGGATATGCCGCTTAAGGATGTATCCGCCTTAAAATCAAAAATAGAGCAGTTAGAGCATGTGGAAACGGTACTCTGGTATGACAGCATAGCAGATATTTCAGTTCCGATGGAGATTCTGCCGGACAAGATCTACAATGCGTTTAATTCAGAAAATTCCACAATGATGGCAATTTTCTTTGATACTTCCACATCGTCGGACGATACCATGGATACGATTAAAGAGATTCGTTCCATTACCGGTAAGCAATGCTTTGTATCCGGTATGTCCGCACTGGTAACCGATCTGAAGGATTTATGTGAGAAAGAAGAACCCATCTATGTTACCATTGCTGTTATTCTTGCCTGTACAGCCATGATGTTATTTATGGACAGCTGGCTGATACCGTTTATTTTTCTGGCGAGTATAGGAATGTCAATATTACTCAATATGGGGACCAATTATTTTCTTGGAGATATCTCCTATATAACGAAAGCTCTTTCCGCTGTTCTGCAGCTTGCCGTAACTATGGATTACTCTATTTTCCTGTGGCATAGCTATAGTGAACAAAGAGCGCATTATGACGATCATAGAGAAGCCATGGCAACTGCGATCAATGAAACCCTGGTATCCGTAATCGGAAGCTCATTGACAACCATTGCAGGTTTTATTGCACTGTGCTTTATGAGTTTTACTTTGGGACGTGACCTTGGAATTGTTATGGCAAAGGGTGTATTATTCGGCGTAATAGGCTGTATTACGACGCTTCCCGCACTCATTATTCTGCTGGATGGGCCCCTGCAGAAGACGAAGCATACTGCACTGCTTCATAGTATGAACAAATTGGCAGGCAGGGTAACCAAGGCGTTCCCAGTATTTCTTGCAGTTTTTGTAATTCTTATTGCACCTGCTTACTATGGTTACCACAAGACAAACGATGAGGTCTACTATGATATGGGCGAGACCCTGCCGGAGGATATGGAATTTGTCATTGCCGATTCCAAGCTCAGGGAAGATTTTGATGTTGCATCAACGCATATGCTTCTGGTGGATGCGAGCCTGCCCTCCCGATCGGTTAAATCCATGATCAAGAACATGGAGAATGTAGAGGGTATAAAATATGTACTAGGTATGGAATCGGTAGTAGGCTCCCGTGTTCCGGAGGAAATCCTGCCGGAATCCATAACCAGTGCCTTCAAAAGCGACCGATGGAAATTATATCTTATCAACTCCGAATATAGGGTAGCCAGTGATGAGGTAAATAATCAGATTGTTGAACTGAATACAATACTGAAGCAATACGATGAAAATGGAATGCTGATCGGGGAAGCTCCCTTAATGAAGGATATGATTGAAACCACCGATACAGACTTCAAGGTCGTCAACATCATCTCAATCGTTGCTATCTTTATCATTATTGCATTGGTACAAAAGAGTATTTCATTACCGTTCATTCTGGTTGCGGTGATCGAGCTTGCGATCTGCATAAACCTTGGTTTACCGCACTATTTTAATCAGTCATTACCGTTTATAGCACCGATCTGCATTAGTACAATTCAGCTTGGTGCCACGGTGGATTACGCAATACTGATGACGACAAGGTATAAATCAGAGCGCCGCGATGGTCATGATAAACATACTGCTGTTACTACCGCACTTGCCACATCAATTCCATCCATTATTGTCAGTGCCATGGGTCTGTTTGCAGCCACCTTTGGTGTTGCACTCTACTCTGACATTGATATTGTAAGTTCCATATGTATGCTGATGGCAAGAGGTGCGATTATCAGTATGTTCTGTGTTATCTTTATCCTGCCGGCTGCTTTTATGCTGCTGGATGGTGTAATCTGCGCCACAAGTATCGGTTTTAAACCGGATAAGAATAAAACGGAACTTAATAATGCGTAAATGACTGCGGAAGCATAGAAATGACAAGAAATATAACATAAAGAAATCGATTTGGAGGCTGAAACATGAATAACAAAAAAAAGCATCTTAAGAAGATACTTTCCTTACTATTAAGCGGTGTTCTTGTAATCGGCGGAATGGGCATTGCGGTCCATGCAACCGGCGCAAAGGATACCTCTGCTAAAAAAGAGACAGTGAAGCAAACAGTTTCACCGGAGGAAAAAACCGAAATCAGCAAGGATGAGACGGTCTATATCATTGCCGGAGCAGATGGTGCGGTAAACAAGGTCATTGTCAGCGACTGGATCAAAAATGCCATTGCCAGTGATAAAATCCAGGATCAGACCGATCTTGAAAATGTCGTGAATGTCAAAGGGGATGAAACCTATACCCTGGATGGAGACAATATACATGTCTGGGATGCGCAGGGAAATGATATCTACTACCAGGGCGATATTAAGAAGGAGCTTCCGGTGGATATTGCCGTCAGCTATAAATTGGATGGCAATACGGTATCTGCGGAAGAACTGGCAGGAAAGAGCGGCAAGGTAACCATCCGCTTTGATTATACCAATCATCAATATGAGATGGTGGATATCGACGGGAAGCAGGAAAAGATGTATGTGCCGTTTGCCATGCTTACCGGA
>DOWG01000005.1:838-8605 GCA_003519685.1 Lachnospiraceae bacterium | reverse complement strand
GTTTTACTGGATAAGTCCGGTGAAATGAAGGAAGGAATTAACCAGTTGGTTACCGGAGCAGGAAAGCTTGCGAAAGGCAATAAAGACCTGGACGGCGGTGCTGCACAGTTACAGTCCGGAGCAGCAAAACTGGCCGGCGGACTTGACACCTTATCTTCGAATAACACCACGCTGAATGGCGGAGCTAAGCAGGTATTTGAATCACTGCTTTCCATGGCGAATACACAGCTTGCCGATGCCGGACTTACGGTGAAAAAACTGACTATAGATAACTATGCCACGGTTTTAAATGGCGTTTTATCCAGTCTAGATGAAAAAACAGTGTATAAGCTGGCATACGATCAGGCATACAGTAAGGTAGAAGAGGCGGTCCGTGCACAGGAAACGGTTATTCGTACGAAAGTAGAGGCGGCTGTTCGGGAGAAGGTTCTGGAAGGTGTTCTCAAAGCAGCAGGTCAGCCGATGACAGCAAAGCAGTATGAAGCCGCTGTGAATGCAGGAAAGATTCCTGCAGACGCTCAGGCAAAGATCAATGCGGCAGTGGAAGGGCAGATGGCGCAAAAAGAGATTCAGAAACAGATCACGAAGAATACGGAACAGCAAATTAAGGATCTGACCGAGCAGAAAATGGGCTCGGAGGAAGTAAAGGCACAGATTAATAAAGCAGTAGAGAGTGCCAAATCCGGAGCATCCGGAATCGCCTCCCTGAAAACGCAGTTGGATGGCTATAATCAATTCTATCAGGGGCTCATCACCTATACGGGCGGCGTTGCAGAGGCAAGCTCCGGCGCAAGGGAATTAAAAAATGCGACCGCTTCCCTAAAGAAAGGTACCACTGGACTTAAGAACGGCGCAGAAGAGCTGTATACCGGTCTTGGTGCTTTACAAGAGGGCAGCGGCGCGCTCATCGACGGTGTGGCACAGCTGAAAGACGGAGCACTCCAGCTTTCCGACGGACTCAAGGAATTTAATGAAAAGGGTGTACAGAAGCTGATTGATGCGGTAGACGGTGATCTGGACGGTCTGCTTACAAGAATTCGTGCAACGGCAGATGTATCGAAAGATTACAAGTCCTTTGCCGGAATCAGTGATGAGATGGATGGCGCTGTAAAATTCATCTACAAGACCGGTGCGGTCGAAATGCCAGAGAACGATAACGAATAAGAACGGCGTTACTATTCACACCTTGGCAAATCACCTAAACATTACGATCGGTGAAGATAAGTGTAATAACAAATCCGATGATTGAAAGAATGAGCCCCACAGCAAGCATAACACTTACAGGAAAGGCATCCAATATTTTGCCGCCGATGAAATTGCCTAAGGTTCCTCCGATACCTAAGGTGGCGGCGCCAAGGATGGCCTGCCCTTTTACCCTGTTTGACTGGTCCATTATTTTATTAACATAATAGATAGAAGCCGGTGTGAATAAAGCAAAAGATCCCATCTGGAACACCATGGAGAAATAGATAAAACCGATACTCGGTGCGGCAAAGGTGAGCAGCGCCTTTATCGTAAAAAAGGCAGCACCTATTTTGATGAGAGTAGAGCATTTCACTTTGGAGGATAAAAAGGCAAAGGAAGCCATGGCAGGCAGTTCCACGATTGCTGCAATGGAGATGGATAAACCCATATTGGAGCTATTGCCGCCGACATTCTGAATGATATTGATATGATAGGTATTAATGAAACTGTGACCGATATAAAGCAGGGAGAAACCAATGAGCAGCAAAAAGAACCTGCGATATTGAATAAAAAAGGTGAAAAAACTCTGCCCCTCCTTGCCTGCACCATGAACTGCTGTTTCGTTTTGTCTGGCTTCTATGTAGGTATAAGGCAATCTAAAACTAAGGGTGATCCCAAGCATTATGACAACAGCAAGCATGGATGCCGGCAGGATGATACTTGAACTGAGTTTTGCGATAACAAGTCCTATAATATAAGCTATAAAAGCAAAACTGATTGAGCCCATTCCCCTTGCCAGTCCATAGTTAAGATCAATTCCAAGATTGATATATTCCATTGCAAACGAATTTAAAAATGAAACCATCGAGTCAAGTATCGTAAAAATCAGGATGTAACTGCCGCCTGTTATTAATCTGTTATTCTGATGAAAACCGAGATTTGCAATCGATAGGAGAAGCAGGAACAATAGGACTAAAATTACATATTTTAATTGAACTTTCTGATACTTATCAACCAGAGCGGCAATCATCGATTGGAATACGATAGAAAGAACCGCTCCGGCAGATAATATGATACCGATCTCGGTATTGTAAAAGCCCCTGTCCAACAGGTATACATTTGCAAAGGATCCGATAATAGCAAAAATTATCCAGAATAAGGATTGCAGTAAAGCATATTTTACGGTTAGTTGGAAGGCGGGTGAATACTTCTTCTTCATAGGGGGCTCCTTTTCTTATTTCTTCTTTTACCTGGTCACATTCTTTAACCATTTCATCGATTTGTAACGGATGGTGGTTAGGGGAATCTTAATAATCTCGTCACTCATTAAAATCATATATACCAATGGTACGGGCAGCTTCCATACAAACGCGGCAAGAGCGCCGAACAGGATCGAGCATCCCCAGAGGGTCGTCGCATCGAGAAATAAGCCGAAGTTCGTATCGCCTCCCGCACGGAATACGCCGACGACCATGGTCGTATTGTAGGCCTGCCCAATGGAAAAATAGGACATTACAAACATCATAAAGCCGAGATAGGTCTGGGCTTCCTCGCTTAGGTTTAAGTTGTTCTTTGCAATCTCTGCAACGATAAGAATGATAAATGCGCTTAGAAAGCCAAGCAGAAGTGTCAGGCGGACAAAGCGCTTTGCATACAGCTTCGCCATGGCTTCCTTATTTTCCCCGATGGCCTTCCCGATAACAATTGCCGTAGCATTGGCAAGACCAAAGCAAACGACCATTGCCAGCTGTCTGGTGACCTGGGTGATCGAATTCGCAGCAACAACGCTCTTGCCCAGATGCCCTATGATGGCAGCGTTAACGGAGGTTCCCGCCCCCCAGACCAATTCATTCATCGTTACCGGAATGGAGTAGGTAAAGAAATCCTTAATTAAGAGCTTATCCCAATGGAATAGATCTTTCAAGTGGAAGTAAATTAAATTATTCTTGAATTTTGCATAGAGAAATACGGTTACAAGCTCAGCAAATCTTGCGATCAAGGTAGCGATGGCGGCACCTTTGATTCCCATCGGTTCTATTCCAAACAAGCCAAAGATCAGTATGGAATTCAGGATAACGTTAATAATTAAGGAAAGCAGATAGACAACGGTGGATATAATTACCCGTTCTACACTGCGCATAATATTTAAATATATGCTTGTTATTGCCATCATGATATAGGAATAGGCGACAATCCTTAAATAAATAACACCCTGCTCAATTACCTCCGGTTCATTGGAGAAGATCCGCATAAGAGGTGCCGGAAAGAGCAGTACCACGAAGGTAAATAGGATCCCGACCGCCAAAGCAATACTCATTGTAATACCAAGAATTTTTTCAATGGTGCGGGTGTCCTTTTTGCCCCAGTACTGTGCGGATAATATGGTCGCACCCGAGGCCAGGCCAAAGAAAATCAAGGACATAATAAATTGAATCTGACCGGCAAGGGAAGCGGCAGAAAGAGAGGTTTCCCCTACTTTGCCTAGCATAACTACGTCGGCTGCAGAGACGCCCACATTAATCAGATTCTGCAATGCCATTGGCAGAACCAAAGAGAATACCAGTCGGTAAAAATGCTTCTTTTCCTTTGTGTTTTCGATTGATGATGTTTTATCCCTGTTGTTAATCATGATGAAATCCTCCGAATAATTATAGTGGTGATAGGAAAAATCAAATCCTATCCATTTTATCAGAGATAACGGAGGATTGCTATAGGATTCTTATGATTAGAGTTCTGCTTTATTATAGGAGACAATGGTGATATAATAGGGTAAATGTACGAGCTATCCTTCCAATGGATTGTACGATATATTTTTTGAAATGGAGGTTTTAAGATTATGGATATCTTTGATAAGTTAGGTGATGCCTTTACTACGACGGGAAAAGAGGTTGCCAATCTGGCAAAGGATGTAGCTGGAACAGCGAAGCTGAATGTACAGCTGAAGGAAGCGGAATTGAACCGGTCCAAGCTTTTCTACCAGTTAGGTAAGAAGTATTATGAATTATATAAAGATGACCCGGAGGAGGACATGACCGATATCATGGAGGCAATTGGAAAATGTGATGCGCAGATTGCAAAGTACCAGGAGGATATCGCAATAGCAAAAGGCAATCGGCGAAGCGCTTCATAAATTGGATAAGGCAACAGGGCTGCAATAAGGAACAAAGCATTTTTCATGGAATTGTGAAAAGAATGGAAGAAACAGAAAGAATAAAAAAATGATATAAGAAAGGACGGAACCTGTGTTAGAACGATTCTTTCTTATACCATTTTTTTACTTTGCTTTACTTATTATGCTCTGCCAAATTCGGACAGCTTCAAGCCTTCGTTTCGTTCCAGGGCGGTCTGAATGCTCCATTGATGAACAAACAGCAGAAGAGGATGTCCTTTCATATCCTTCACCTTCTTTGTATCGGAGGAAACACCGAGCGAACGAATGTCAATATCCTTATTCTCGATCCATCGGATATATTCATAGGGAAGCGGTTCCATACGAATCTCTGCGCCGTATTCGTTCTCCAATCGGAATTTCAGAACGTCAAATTGAAGGGTGCCAACCACACCGACAATGATTTCTTCCAACCCGGTATTAAATTCCTGGAATACCTGAATTGCACCCTCTTGTGCAATCTGTTTTACACCTTTTAAAAATTGTTTCCGTTTCATTGTATCCACCTGGCGAACCTTGGCAAAATGCTCCGGAGAGAAAGTAGGAATCCCCTCATAGGTAAACTTGTTATCCTGCGTGCAGAGGGTATCTCCGATCGAGAAAATGCCGGGGTCAAAGACACCGATAATATCCCCTGCATAGGCTTCTTCAATGATTTTTCTATCATCCGCCATTAATTGCTGCGGCTGTGACAAGCGGATATTTTTATCCCCCTGCATATGAAAAACCTCCATACCGGCGGTAAATTTACCGGAACAGATTCGCATGAAGGTGACACGATCCCGATGCGCTTTATTCATATTTGCCTGAATTTTAAATACGAAAGCGGAAAAATCATTTGTTATCGGATCAATTTGCCCAATCGAGGATTCTCTTGGCAGGGGAGGGGTGGTCATGGTAAGAAAGTGCTTTAAAAAGGTTTCTACGCCAAAGTTGGTTAATGCGGATCCAAAGAAAACGGGTGTCAGCTCACCCTTTAATACCCGGTCAATATCAAATTCACTGCTGGCGCCATCCAAAAGCTCGATTTCTTCGGATAAAGCAGCATGATTCTCTTTACCGATCAGGGAATCCAAGCTGGGATCCCCAAGCTCTGCTTCAATGGCGTCTAATTCCTTCTGACCGTTGTGAGATGCGTAAAAACGCATAATTTTTTTGGTGTTCCGGTCATATACCCCTTTGAAGTTCTTACCGGATCCGATCGGCCAATTGATGGGGCAGGTACTAATTCCAAGCACTTCCTCGATCTCATCCAGCAGTTCAAAGGTGTTTTTTGCTTCCCGATCCATTTTATTAATAAACGTAAAGATTGGGATATGGCGCATCACGCAGACCTTGAATAGCTTTTGCGTTTGTGCTTCCACACCTTTGGAGGCATCGATTACCATGACAGCGGAATCGGCCGCCATTAGGGTACGATAGGTATCTTCGGAGAAGTCCTGATGTCCCGGTGTGTCCAATATATTAATACAAAAACCGTCATAGTTAAATTGCATAACGGAAGAGGTAACAGAGATACCACGCTGTTTCTCAATCTCCATCCAATCGGAGAGGGCATGCTTCGCGGTCTTTCTTCCTTTTACGGAACCGGCAAGATTAATAGCTCCGCCGTATAAGAGAAGCTTTTCTGTCAAAGTTGTCTTACCTGCATCCGGGTGGGAGATAATCGCAAATGTCCTTCTTTTTTTTATTTCCTTGCTATAATCAGCCAAAATATAACCTCCAATTTAAAAATAAAACCAATTCATCATATAACATGGGAAAGGTTTTTGTCAAGATTATTTCTCCTTATAAACTTCGGCAAAGGCTTTGTAGTAGTCGTAATATTTATCATCACAGGCGGAAAATAAATACCTGGCCAAAATATTGGTTATTTTAAAGCCCCGGCTCTGCAGATTGTCCAGATGAGGCTTAAAATCGTCCTTTGAAGGATTGCTGTAGCCTACTTTTAGAACAAAGGAAACGTAGAAGGCGTTCCTGTCCTTCTCCCAAATCGGCGGAGGATTCTCCGAGGTCGGAACAGCAAGTCCGGTTTCAATGCGGTCATCTTCCGTATGATAGAGAAGAATACTTTGGTATTGATCCTTGATATATTCGGACCACGCGTCGGTATCATCAATGGAAAAGATATAGACTTTATTATAATCCGGATCTTCGGGCTGGTATTCATTCTGGCAGAGCCTCTTGTATTCCCCGATGTATTGGACCTTCCGCTGAATGTATTCCTTCGCCGTATAGAGCTCTTCCAATTGCTGGTCCAAATTATGATCCAGCTCGATTAAGGAATCTGCCAGCTCATGGGGAGAAAGCTGCGGCAGCTTTCTCATATCCTGCAGGGACATACGAAGACACCGATAATGTGCCAGATCCGATATGGTATAGATCGTACTGGGATAATATTTGCGGTAATTATTCTCCGTGTTTCTCGGGGACGTAATCAGTCCTGCTTTTTCCCAATAACGAAGCGTTGATTTTGGTATTCCCAATAGTTTGGACAATTCTCCAATGTGAAATGTTTTCTTCAATCCAGTGTCACCTTCCAAAATAGGATCATAAGAGTTTGCACTTCTTCTTAATTATAGCGTGTACAAATATAGCATGCGCAAACCGTATGCTATTTTATTATAGCAGATACGAAAAAGCATATTTTTCTATTATAACATCAAAGCTACTATTTTAACAGATGGATATATTGATCCAGGGTGATGCTGTAGAGATTCGTGTGGGCAAGTTCTTTTTCAAATTGAAATCCGGTTTTTTCAAAAGCTTTTATGGACCTTGTGTTGTCGGGATCTATTTTAGCGATTACGCGCGGAATTCTCCATTCAAAGAAAGCCTGGTTTAAACCTTGATAAATGGCTTCCGTACCAAATCCCATACCCCATTTTTCCTTGTCTCCAATCACTACGACGATTTCCGCATCCTTTACCTTACGGACAAGCTTTATAAAACCGATCGGTTCATTATCCTCTGCACATACCACGAAGAAACTTCCGTTTCGGTTAAATAAGTGCGTCAGGATAAACATATTGACCCGGTTTACGGTCTGGTAAATTTCCTGTGATATGTTCGATAACTCGTTCAGATATCTGGTAACCTCAGAATCCTCCATCCAGGTCATAATTGTCAACGCATCGTTGCGTGTAACTTCCTGCCTTAGGCTTACCTCTAGTGCTCCCATTATATTGTTCCCCCTTTTATACAATAAAAGCCTTTCATAGCTCCTTAACAAAGTGAAGCCTATGACGGTTCTTTCCGATTGTTTTGAATCATACAAGGGGTATTATAAAGGTTAAACCAACTTTAATGTCAATATAATGTGCCATCAAATTAGTTACAAAAATGGGGGAAAAGATAACTGCAGATCACTTGTATGAATATCTGCTTATTTGGGGTTACTGTTCACACCTGGG
>DOWG01000005.1:0-765 GCA_003519685.1 Lachnospiraceae bacterium | reverse complement strand
GTGGGTGTGAACAGTAACTATTTGGGGGATAATTTAATCAATATAGAAAATACTATTGATAATTTTGCCGAAACACTGTATAAAGTAGTTAACGTGACAATAAATCTAGTAAAAAGGAGTATTTGTAAAGAGGTGCCCTATGCTAATGAAAGATAAAAAAAGAATCTTATTAATAATAAACCCAATTGCAGGTAAATTAAGTACGAAGGCAAGCCGTTTCCGTATGGCGGAATTATTTCGCAAAAATGGTTATGAGGTTGATATGAAATCGACAAAAGCGAAAGGCCATGCCACGCAGCTTGTTTTGGAACACGCTTTGGATAATGATATTATTGTCTGCTGCGGCGGTGACGGAACACTGAACGAAGTAATATCCGGAGTGATGCAGTTGGGAGTTCAGATACCGGTGGGGTATATTCCGGCTGGGACCACGAACGATTTTGCTACCAGCCTTAATCTGTCAAGCCAGATTGAAGTTGCGGCTCAGACAATTATGGCCGGTCACAAAAAGACATTGGATATCGGCAGCTTTAACGATAAAAGATACTTTAATTATATCGCTTCTTTTGGTGCATTTACCGGAACCTCGTATTCAACACCGCAGTCATCGAAAAATATGATCGGCCATTTGGCTTATGTTTTGGAGGGAGTAAAGGACATCCCCAGTATTCACCCGTATCATGTGCGGGTGGAGGCAAACGGTGAGGTATACGAGGATGATTATGTCTTTGGAGCAGTAAGTAATTCTACTTCGATTGGCGGTAT
>DOWG01000066.1 GCA_003519685.1 Lachnospiraceae bacterium | reverse complement strand
CCTTCGTTGCCCCTGCCTCGCGAAGCATATGAAATTCCTTTTGATTCATATGAAGGACATTCACATACTGGGTTAGAATGTAGATTGCACCGCTACAATAAATAACCATACGGAAGCTGCGAAATGTAACTTTTGCGTATGGAAAAGTCATTAATTGATTCGTATTCAAAAGCATTAAATTATTTATCAAAAAAGAAAAAGTGGTCATTATGACAATATAGAAACCGATTAACAGGGTGCAATATAAATAATTTTTCCTATTTTTTTGAAATATAAGCGATTTTATCGTTCGCTTAAAATTCATAAGCACACTCCTCTCTGTACCCTTTGCTTAGAATCTTCTATATAAAATTGAAATGCCTGGCCTTGTTTACTAAGAAACTTAGCCAAGCATTCAAAAATTTCTCTAGAAATTGCTGAGTATATTCCCCAATATACTTTGCGCAAAGGTATTAACGATGAATAAACCACATCATGAAGTCGTAAATGTTTTTTAAAATTAGTGTATTCATACTTCACCTCCATAAGATAAAGAACAAAAAACCACTCGTTTATCTTTTCGTTTCTAACCGGCAACCGGGAACCAATTGCTTTTTAAAAACTAGAAAAGACTATGTTTACAATGCCTTTATAGCATTACTACATAGTCTTAACAATGGAGAACGACATGACCGTCGGATTTAAACGTATGAACGTCGATTCCTATCTTTACTTATCTATTTTTCATTGCGATATGAACGGTAAACATCTGATCCACATTTTCATATGTAACCGTACCAAGATACTTTTCCACACTCTGTTTCATATTCTTTGTTCCAAAGCCATGAAGATATTTATCCTTTTTCGTTGTGCTGAGAATGCCGTTTGTTATGGTTACCTTCTCGGCAACCGGATTACTGATATCAATAAACAGATCATCGTGATGGCTGCGGATTCGAATCTGTATCACTTTATGATTCTCCGGATCCGAATCAATCTTTGCGATCGCTTCTATCGCATTCGATATTGCATTTGCAAAGATAACGCACAGATCCATCTGTGAAATCAAAAGCTGCTCCGGAAAGGACCCCTCCACTTGTATTTTAATACCCAAAGCATCATATTTTCCGACCGCTTCGTTTAAAATGGTATTCACAATATCATTTCCGGTATCCAGCAGTTCAGGCAAAGAGTTCAATTGCTCGATTAATTGATTGATATAGCTCCCCATTTGCTCCAGCTTATCACTGCGATACAAGCCATAGATACAGGTCAAATGATTATTTATCTCATGCCGGATTCCTCTTATCTCCTGCTGCTTTTCCTGTGCGAGTAAATAATAATTCTGCTGTGCTTCAAGAAGTGTTTGATTTACTTTCGAAAGAGTACGGTAATTATCTCTGGATTCTGCCAGAATAACAAGCAGTAGACTTGCCGCAAAATAAGCTAGACAGATAATGATTGTAATTGCAAACATATTACTTTGAAACCGGGAGGAAGATTCCGGCGCATTTACAATCATAAGGCTGGAGATAAATAAAATTCCGGTTCCCGCAGAAGCAAAAAGTATCGCATAGAGCCTTTTTGAAACCCCTGCTTTCCCAACGGATTTCCACCGGAATTTCTTTATTAAGACGATCGTACTAATAATTAAAATACTAAAACCATTTCCAAAACTGTATAGTACCTTACTGTTGATAATCGTATGGAAAGAGGACCTCCCTAGTAAGGAAATCACTCCGGTAACGCAGGTATCCAAAAATAAGATACAAATATATGCCAGCAAAATCGTATACAGTTTACGAAGTAATTTTCCCTGTAGAATTACCAGTAAGGTAATAATGACAAGCAGAGACAGGATATCTATGGACAGCTCGCCACTTTTATCAATTACTTTAGTAATTGATAGGAAAGCAAATACCGAAAGCCCCATGATAACATATCGATATTTATTCTTTTGTAATGAATAATTCAACATTCCGCTCATCACTAATAGCAATTTCAATAAATCGATAAAATAATAGATCAGAATGTCCCAGATACTGTACCCCATATACTCCACCCTTATCTTGCGTTTCTTCTTCTATACTCCTTACACGCCTTTTTAAACTTTGCTGCTTTCCTTACAGAGAGTTCCACCTTTTCACCATTATCAAGAAGAATATACTTGCCAATTTCCTCAACAAATTCCATGTTAACAATATAGGCTTTATGTACACGATAAAAATCATCGGTATTTAAGATCTCTTCCCACTCATTCATGGTCAGGACGCTATCAAAGCTCTGCAGATTCGTACGAACCAAAGTTCCCCTGCCTTCGCTTTCAATATAGAAGATATTCTTAAGCTTTACAAATACGGTCTCCCCTTGTTTATCAACAACCGCTTTCGTATTCTTTGTCATATCTTCAATTGCTTCTCTTAGCGCGATCGCCAATTCCTCTTCCTTGATTGGCTTTAAAAGGTAGCGAAAGGCTTTTACCCGGTATCCCTCCTGCATAAAAGCACGAAATCCGGTAAGAAAGATAATAATCATGCTGTCATCCTTCTCGCGAATCCTTTCCGCTGTTTTAACGCCATTGATTCCTCTCATTTGTATATCTAAAAACAAAATATCAATTAGTTTTTCATAGGCTAAAAGTTTTTCTCCCGAGGAAAAACTTACGATTTCATATTGAATAAGGCTGCTTTCCCGAAATCGATGGCAAAACTCAATTATTTCCTTACGAATAATATCGTTGTCATCACACACTCCTATAAGCAACTAAAAGTCCCCTCTTCTGTTATAATAACCCATTTTTTCATCAAATATATCATAGCAATATGTTTGACGATAGTCAAGTTATACTAGTTATAAAAACGCAAGAAAACTCAGGGAAGCTGCATAACTATCCAAAAAATGTTGCAATTCAGAACGATTTATACGGAAAAGACAATTATCCCGACTTTTGTTTTATACAAGAATAATCCTAGCAAATCAGGCAGGAACCGATTCTAATCGTCTAATTCTGCTTATCTATGTTCTTTCTGTTATCCGTCTTATCAAACAATAAATAGACGAGGAACATAATCAGAGTAACAATAACAAAGGTATAGAGAACTCTTGGTAAAATCAATTCGTATCTTGGATAATTACCACCGACTAATTGGGTCTGATCAATCAATTTCCAAATCGGAACAAATTCTGCTGATATAATCTCTAAATTCTCCCCATAGCCAGAAACTAAATTACATGGAACAAAAAATACACCAAGTATACCTATGATTACAATATAGATAACAAAAAGTACTTTCTTGACTGTCAAGATAATCCCTCCTCAATTATATGTATATTGGTAATACAAGTCACAATATTGAATAGAACTTACCAGTGTTATAGCTGGTTACATCAGTTTAACTCTTTAAACTATCATAATCCATTATGTATGCAGTTTCAATGGTTCTGGCATGAAATGCTGGTTTCTGGCACAAACAGTAAATCAGTGATACCAATAACAGGTTCCTATGAATACTAATCTTCATGACGAAGCAGCAGCTCAGTTACTCCCTCGATATAATCTACCGGTAATCTCTCCTGATATCTCTCTACGATTTCCTCATGCGTCGGCTCTTCTTCCATTTTAAATAAGTCAATGATTCTTGCCGATATCCATAAAAAATATTCGTCATTCTCATGAAAAGAGCTTATCATATTCTCGTTGCCTTCAGAAATATAATACGACGCATCCTCTATCGTGATCGGATCCGGTAAATCCCCCTCACGATATCCACCCCCTGCAAGCTCTGCCTGCATAATTTCCATTTCATAGGGATCGTCCTTTTTATAAGTAATGCAATCTAACCTCACCTCAGGTCCTTCCCAATTCTTGTCATAATCCAATTCTATAACAAGATGCCGGATATCTTGCAGAGTCTTTACTTTCATCTCATCTGGGGAATCGTTCACTTTTATTACAGGTCGATAATCCCATATCAAAATATTACTTAGTGCCTCATTTGCAAAATCCAATTTACAGTCAAAGGTTTCTTCAAACTCTTCTTTCGAGAAGCTTTGTCTTCCGTAAGATCGCATTTCCGTTTCTTTGTTTTTATTCTCCAGAGGAATATGCGCAAAGAACTCTTCTGCATTCATCTCTTTCGTTATATAATTCCCAAGCGCTTCGGCAAGCGTACCTAGATAATCCGTGTCAATATTATCCGGCACATCTTCCAGAGTGTGAATATTCGAAGATTGTGTATTGTTAATTGTTGTCAGAGCAATTCCATTCTCAAAGCTTTCTTGATCGCTGTTGTAGATTCCCTGACTTTTCATAATCGGTACGATACCTGTACTTAACAAATGATCGATAAGATCATTACTGAGCAAATGGGAAGCATCACTTTCATTGCTGTAAACAAAAAGCGATGTATAATCTTTATTCCCAATGCAGTCTAAATTAATATTGAAAAACTTCTGATATTTCTCCTGCATCAGTTCAGCAAAACATTTACTTCCAATCATTTTGTTTTCTTCACTATTGAATGCACAGAAAATAATGTCATATGCCGGCTGGCTTCCCTCATAATAATCCTGAATAACCTTTGCGGTTTCTAATAGCAGGCACACACCGGATGCATTATCCAATGCCCCTCGCCATATTCTATCTCCTGCACTTCCAACATGGTCGTAATGTGCACTGATAATCAGAGCGTTGCTATGATCTTCGCCCTGGATGATTCCTACGATATTATCCTGTGTCTTTTCTTCTGCCTCTATATCGCAGGATAATACAATCTCTTTCCCCACATGCTCTATCAATCTATCATAAGTCTCTGGATAAACCCGAAGCTGGGGAGTTATCCCTTCCTTATAGAAGAAGCCTCCACGCCTGCTGTCGTTACCTTTTACTAGCAGCAATTTAACATAAGGATTCTTCCGATATTCCTGTGCAATAGCAACATCGTCAACTAGAACTGCACATTCCTTATCTTTGGGCTCAAAATAAAAAGGCAGCGTTAGTGCAGTATCCTCTAATAAAATTTCAATAAAATCCTTGCCAAATTCAAAGGTATCTAATACCCTGTCACCATCAAGGATTTTTAATGAAATGGTATCTTCATCTAAGCTTTCGGTTTCTTTGGTATAGGAATGTCTATAATCTTTCAGAAAAGGCTGCAAACCGATCTCCTCAAAACGTTCCGCGATATAGGCTGCTGCTTTTTCATTTCCAGG
>DOWG01000011.1:1489-7666 GCA_003519685.1 Lachnospiraceae bacterium | reverse complement strand
AAATGCCGATAGAAAGCCGCTGCAGAGCAGTCTTAAATTCTCTACATTTTCTTATAGAAAAACGATCTATAATTTTGAAACCCAATCTGGGCAGCCTGAATAATCTGTTCTGTACTGCCGACAAATAAAATTCCTTCCTTTTTTAACGCAGCATAAAAATCAGCGTATATTTGATTCTTTGCTTCATCGGTAAAATAAATTAATACATTACGGCAAATAATCAGGTCGCAGCCGGATGGATAAGCTTCTCTTAATAAATTATGCTGCCTAAATTCAACACAGGATTTGATACAATCTGAAATCTGGTAGGTGGTATCCGTAATTTTTACAAAGTATTTCCTTAAAAATTCTTCCGGTACACCCTTTAAGCTCTTACTGTGGTAAAGTCCAATTGCTGCCTTCTCCAATACTTTTTTATCGATATCCGTAGCAAGAATCTTTATTCTACTTAAAGGCATAAATTTTGAAAGAAGCATTACCATGGAATAGGGTTCATCGCCTGTCGAACAGGCAGCACTCCAAATTTTTAAGTTCTTGCCGAAATGCTCAAACAGATTTGGCAGAACTTCTTTTTCCAGTAGGTTCCATTGATCCGGATTCCGAAAAAATTCAGACACATTAATTGTTATGTAGTTAACGAATTCATCAAACAGAACTTTATCTTTCTTTAATTTAATAACATAATCTGCATAGGAGGTGATTCCATGCTTTGAAATGAGAGCATCAATGCGCCGCTTCATCTGACGTTCTTTATAGGAATTTAAATCAATCTTGGTCATATTGTAAATTGATTGTTTAAAAACCTCATAGCTATCCAGCATTCCTTAACTCCTTGTCATTTGTAATCACAACATCCGTGACGGATCGATAATCTGCCACGGATGTTGTGGTTTTGTTACTGTTCACACCCCAAATAAAGTCTATGATATGATTTCGACAAATGATATCCAATAAGGAGTATTTGCATTCGTCGGTNNTACGTAATGCAATTAAGCGAAAGCGTCTCCGAATTGAATACATTTGTCGAAATCATAACATGGTATACATGTCGGATGTGAATAGTAACATAGTTTAAGCCAAAACCGGCCTATTTTATTATTCGGTTACTTCTGTTTCTGATTCTGCCTCTGCTTCACCAGAACCTTCTGATTCATTTTGCTCATTCTCAGGAGTTTCCATTGCTTTAATGCTTAAGCTGATTTTCTTATCCTCTGTATTTAATTCGACAACCTTCGAGGTAATCTCTTGTCCGATCTTTAAAACATCGGATGGCTTATCCACATGTTCCCTAGAAATCTGGGAAACGTGAAGGAGCGCATCAATTCCCGGCTCTAACTCTACAAATGCACCAAAATCTGTCATACGGGCAACCGTACCGGTTACAATATTACCTGCCGCATATTTATTCTCTGCATCAATCCAGGGATTCTGATCCTCGAATTTTAGGCTGAGTGCAATCTTATCTCCCTGAATATTCTTGATAAAAGTGGTTACCTTATCGCCGACTTTGAATAACTTTCTCGGATTTTCTACTCTGCCCCAGGACATTTCGGAGATATGAAGAAGACCATCTGCACCGCCAAGATCGATAAATGCGCCGAAATCAGTAATGTTCTTTACCGTACCTTCGACCGTCATTCCTACTTCGATTCTCTCGAATAATGCTTTCTTCATCTTTTCCTTCTCGGCAAGAATTAACATCTTGCGGTTACCGATAATTCTTCTCTTTCTGGGATTGAATTCGGTAATAACGAAGCTGATCTCCTGTCCATTGTATTTGTTAAGATCTTTTTCATAAGTATCGGAAATCAAGCTTGCAGGAATAAAAACTCTTGCCTCGTCAATAATAACGCTTAAGCCGCCATTCAATACGGCAGAAACCTTAGCGGTAAGAACCTCTTCCTTATTGAACGCTTCCTCCAATCTCTTATTTCCTTTTTCAGCAGCCAGTCTTTTATAAGTTAAGGCAACTTGTCCCTCTCCGTCATTCACCTTAAGGACTTTTGCCTGAAGAGTATCCCCTGCTTTAACAACTGTGGTCAAATCCAGGTTGGGTGTATTGGTATATTCATTTCTTGTAATGATACCTTCCGACTTGTAGCCTATATTTAAGATGATCTCATCTTCTTTAACAGCCAAGACCGTTCCTTCTACAACATCACCGTTGCTTATTTTAACTACCTCTTCTTCCTCCAATAATTGTTGAAAACTTTTCTCTGACATAACGGTATGAACCTCCTTGATAATATTGTTTGGGGTCGATGCCCCTGCTGTAATACCTACATTTCGAAAGGACTTAATCTTATTTAAATCCAGGTCATC
This sequence comes from Lachnospiraceae bacterium, assembly GCA_003519685.1. Taxonomy (GTDB): domain Bacteria; phylum Bacillota; class Clostridia; order Lachnospirales; family Lachnospiraceae; genus Mobilitalea. The sequence continues at coordinate 5,344 of DOWG01000011.1, read as the reverse complement.
AAGTTTCTGTATATAGTAAGTATTTTCACATTCTTTTTTGCAAATATCATAAAGCTTTCTCGTATTCGAGCTTGCTTTCCCGCCTATCACGATCATGGCATCCGACACTTTTGCTAATTGATAGGCTTCATTCTGCCGGGCCTGTGTGGCATTGCAAATCGTATTTAAAACAAATACATCATAACCCTTTTCTGATATAATTTCAACTAAATCTTGAAATTTCTTGTAATTAAATGTCGTCTGGGATACAATACATAGTTTTTGGTCTTTTGGAACAGAAAACTGTTTTGCTTCCTTTTCCTCCAAAATCACGGTATAATTTGCACCGCCGCCCGGATTCTCCTTCTTTATCCATCCGATGATTCCTTCTACCTCCGGATGAGCAGGATTCCCGATAATAACAATATAGCGCCCCTGTTCGCTTTGTTCACGAACCACTTTATGGATCTTTTTCACAAAAGGACAGGTCGCATCTTTTATTTCATGGCCATAGGAAGCAATTTCCTCATAAACAGCCTCGGTTACTCCGTGGGACCGTAGAATTATTGTTCCCTTCGGAGCATCTTTTAATTCTTCTAAAGAATTTATCACCCGAACACCCATTTGCTTCAATTCTTCCACAACTTCTTCATTATGAATAATCGGGCCATAGGTATAGACGTTCCCGCCGTTCTCAATCTCTTTATATACAATATCGACGGCTCTTTGAACGCCAAAGCAAAAGCCTGCATTTTTTGCAGTAGTTATCTTCAATCTTTCCCAACTTCCCTATTTTGAATTTTATTATAATACTCCATAATTTTATCAATCACTTCGTCGATTGTCAAATCCGATGAATCTAAATAAATGGCATCCTCTGCTTGTTTTAGCGGAGCAAAGGTACGGGTCATGTCGCGGTGGTCCCGTTCCCTAATATCCTTTTCGATTTCACTAATATCTTCCTCGATTCCCTTCGCCTTAAGCTCTGCCCATCTTCTTCCGGCTCTTTTTTGTACACTGGCGGTTAAAAATATCTTTAGATCCGCCTCAGGAAGAACATAGGTACCGATCTCCCGTCCGTCCATAACAACATTTTCTCTTTTCGCCAGTGCCCGCTGCAACTCCACCAGCTTTAAGCGGACGAATGGATATACGGAGGAGGTACTTGCCATATTGCCAACTTCCTCGGTACGCAGGAAGCCGTTGACATTTTCTCCATTTAAAGTTACAATTTGTTCTCCGTCTTTATATGCTATTGTAATTTCAACATCCTTACAGGCTTCTTCTATTTTCGCCTGATCGGACGGATCAATCTGATTTCTCAGAAAATAAAGCGCCATCGCGCGGTACATCGCGCCGGTATCCACATAGATAAATCCCAGCCTGGCCGCTATTTTCTTTGCAATTGTACTCTTTCCTGCTCCTGCCGGCCCGTCAATTGCTATATTATAGGTATGGGTATCACCTCTTTTGGTCAACTTTGTATCATCCTCTAACATGCCTCAATCCTCCGTAAAATGTATCTGTAATCTGCTCTTTGTTCTGTCTACAAAATGGAACTTCCCGCCAGATAAGCGGTTGACCATGCGATCTGAAGGTTAAAGCCTCCGGTCAGAGCATCCAGGTCTAATAATTCACCCGCAAAATAAACCTTCTCCACCAGCTTTGATTCCATCGTAGAAGGATTCACTTCTTTGACGTTTATTCCGCCCTTCGTAATTACCGCCTGATTATATTCGCTTAATTTTGTAATATGAAACCTCATATTCTTTAATAATTCCACTAAGCCATGCCGTTCCTGTTTCGTTATGGAATTTACTTTTTTCTCCGGATCAATTTCACTTAGTCGAATAATAACATCAATTAGTTTGTTTGGCAATAGTTGGTCAAGGGAATTTTTAAAACACCTGTTTTTATATTCCTCAAAATCGCGCAGTATTCGAGCATCCAACTGCTCCGGTGTTAATGCGGGCTTTAAGTCTATGCTAAGAAGCAATTCCTCCTTCTTAGAAAGCCAGGGAATAATATAGCTGCTGGCACTTAGTATCACCGGTCCGCTGACTCCAAAATGGGTAAATAACAATTCACCGAAATCACGATAAATCTGCTTTTTACCGGCAGTGATACGTATCTCTATATTTCTTAAAGACAGCCCCATCAATTCTTTGACATAAGCTTCTCGTACATGAACGGGAACAAGGGACGGATGCAGGCTTGTTACCGTATGTCCCATGGCTTTAGCGAATGCATAACCGTCTCCGGTCGACCCGGTGGACGGATAGGATAAACCGCCGGTTGCGATAATAACAGCATCCGCCATTCGTTCCTTCGGATCGTCCTTAATGGACAGCCCCCGGAACTGGCCGTTCTCGGTAAGGATTCCATTCACCTCACTATGATAATGAACGGTAACCTTCTGGTTTTCCAATTCCCGCTTTAACGCCCCGATCACATCGGAGGATCTATCCGATACCGGAAAAACGCGATTTCCCCGCTCTACCTTCAAAGGGAGTCCAAGCTGTTCAAAGAAATCCATCGTATCCTGACTATTAAATTGATAAAATGCCGTATATAAAAATTTGGGATTGGAAACAACCTGACGAAAAAAGGTATCCCTGTCACAGGCATTGGTCAGATTACATCTGCCCTTTCCTGTGATATACAGCTTTTTACCGAGTTTTTCATTCTTCTCAAACAACTCTACCTTATGACCGTTTCTTGCAGCTGCGATAGCTGCTAACATACCGGATGCACCGCCTCCGATAACAAATACCCTGCTCATGTCATTCACCTGAATTTCTTTTCCTTCTGTCTATCTCCGGTTACGAATTAACCATAGTATTTTCTGCATCAGCACAAATCATTCCACAATCAACTCGGATGTTGATTCCATTAAGCAACCAGGAAAATAATTGCGAAATTTCCGTAATATCAAATTACCTTGTATAGGATAGCATAAAATTAGGTAATTGTCGATTACAATTCCATGTAATGCAATTACCTAATATCCTTATTGATTAATTCTTATCTTTCAGAATAGGCTTCTTCCAAGCCCAATTCAATATGTCCGCTTTTGTAAGCCTTACCTTCCACTTGATAAATTACCTTATTACAATCCGGCAGGTTCTCGATTAGGCTTTGTGCTATTGCATCTAAAACAGCGGATTCAATGCCTGCTCCTACTTCCGTAAGAGGCGGCTTATCGGAATAGAAGCTAACGATAATTGCATCCCCTTTGGTCGTCACCTTCTCAATACCAATCCCGATGGATTTATCCGCCATTGCTTCCGCCACTTTGCTTACAATCAGTTCCGGCGTTATCTTATCATCTTCCGAAATCATAGCTGTGGCTGCCTCGACCTCTCCCTTATCCGGATTGATCGTATAAATGAGAAGTTCCTTATTTGCTTTTGGTTTAATGTCGGACGGAATCGGTGTTGTTGCTGCCGGATTCTTCTCCTCTGCTTTTGCAGGCGCAGAAGCATCTTCCTTGTCCTTTTCTTGCTTTACTTCCTCATCATCCTGTTGAATTTCCTGCTCTGTGGTGATATTCTGATCCTTTTCTTTCGATGCATTAAAGGTACTGAATTTAATTTTATCACATCCATTTAGCATGAAGATACCTACCAAAAGAGTCATCAATAGAAATTTTTTATTTGGTCGTTCCATAATAACCTCCTTTTTGAAACTCCAACAAGCCAAACTCAAATTGCATAAGCTTTCTTCAGCAATTTGAATTTTCAATCTTAATAAAAAACTTTTATTGATACTATATTAAAATATATCTGTGTCATTTCTATGGTACGAAATTAAAATAATACAAATTTATCATGAAATTCATGTGAAAATTCAGTATAAATGCCATATATTACCATG
>DOWG01000011.1:858-1295 GCA_003519685.1 Lachnospiraceae bacterium | reverse complement strand
AGATGCATCTTGGACTCATTCGAGTAGGTAATATAACCTTCCTTAAGAACATCGGAGACTCCGGCTACATTCACAATACGTCCGGTAAAAAGTCCACCCGTACAGGATTCTGCCGTTGCCAAGGTCAGATTCTTTTGATGAAGAAGCTTTACAACAACCTCTTCTAAGGTTTCGTCCTCGTTCATTGTATAGATATGATTTTCAAATCGCTTTTTTAATTCATCTAAGATGGGCTCCAGCATCCGATTGGCTTTCTCCGTGTCTTTAGCAGAAGCGGTAACCCGAAAATGTACTTCCCCGCTTTTTGCATAGGGAGCAATCGTCGGGTTACTCTGTCCCTCAATCAAATCGAGGATCATTGTTTCTGCTTTACTTTCACCGATTCCGCAGATTTTCACCATTTTAGAAACGAAAACCGTATCCTGTAATTGTTTTAG
>DOWG01000011.1:0-714 GCA_003519685.1 Lachnospiraceae bacterium | reverse complement strand
CGTTTTTTACTCTCCTCATCCGGAACGAGTTCCCGGTTAACTACTTCTGCTACGGTTTCCTTCGTGATATCGTCCTCGGTAGGTCCAAGTCCTCCGGTAAGAATGATAATATCACTGCGCTTATAACACTCTTTTAGTACGCTGATCAACCGTTTTTTATTGTCCCCGACGGTGACTTGATAGTAAGAAGATAATCCCAGTTCGGCACATTTTTTTGACAAGTAGGTTGCATTCGTATTCACGATATTACCCAGCAGTAATTCGGTACCTACACTGATTAATTCAACATTCATTCCCAAGACTTCCTTTTATATTTACTCTAATAAAATAAGTTTTCTGTTATTGATATGGGTGTCATAAGCCATTTTTGATTTTGATATGAATAGAACCTTCTATATATTCATTTGGCTGCCTTACCTTCCTTGGCATATTCTCCTCCACGCCTCAAAGCTTAGTGAAAATATCTCCTATCGCCCATGCTTTCTGGGCATAAATTTCGAAGAATAGCTGCTTTTGCTATTCTTCCAATGGCTCGCAGTTCTTTTGCGAGACTATTCGCACAAGCAGGCTCTATTTTCACCTGAGTCTCAAATCGAATATAAGCAGCCGTCGTCAGTCGGTCTTAGCCAACCTGAATATATATGCGGTCCTATTCATGTTTATGGTTTTTATATGACTTATGACACTCATATCATTTCTTTCTTAATAAAAAAT
>DOWG01000038.1:9288-16539 GCA_003519685.1 Lachnospiraceae bacterium | reverse complement strand
TAAACCGTAGCAGTTTCCAAAACCGTGCTTCCATTCTTGACCTTGGAAACATTCTTGACTCGGTATATATACCCAGAATTCACATAGTATCCATCCTCCAGACTATGGCTGCCACTACCTGTAAAATCCTGTGACCATGACTTTACATTGCTCCAATTGACACCATCTTTTGACCGCTGCAATGTAAGAGTGATGGAAGAAGTATAGCTTGCAAATAACATAAGGTTTCCGGTGCATTTGGCATAACCTTTCTCAATGGAAATAGAAGCAAGTACACTTGAAAGGTATGTATAGCAGGGAGTAACTTCTCCTGTCTCCTGCCGGTCTAAAGCTTTGGCATCTGTATATACCGGAACACCGGCCGATAATAACAGCAGACACATTGTAATAATAATCCCTTTTTTCATTGTAAATAAACCCCTCCTTATTATGGTTGTATCTTATATTTCTCGGTTCATTCGCTTAGTAACTCCTTTACTATATAAGACAATCTCATCTTGGTTTCTGCAACACCTGATTTATAATTATTTTACCAGAACGACACTTTCTGCAATATCAAGTACTTCTTCATTAGATAAACCACCCTTATATACGGTTAAAACAAAGATGTAAGAAGCATTATTCCATACCACGGTTACTACATCACCCTTTACAACCAGCATTCCTTCCGATTCCTGCACGGTCACCTTTGAAATCTTATCTGCATCTTCAGTATCGATATTAATACTGCTTCCTTCACTTAATTGCTGGAATATAATCTTGCTGTCATCCGAATTTGAATATTCTATCACCTTCAAATTCTTGTTATCCGTCAGACTGCTGACTGTATATCCTTCCGGAATGGCCTTCGGTACATAGGCATCCTCCCAATTGATATAAAGATTATTCCCTACGATATTTCCACTGTCTTTTTCTTGGAGGCGGATCTGGGTATATTCGTCCTGTATATCCAGCATAAAGTTTAAAACCTTTGTTCTAACCGCTTCTACCGTAAATACAGGTATCGATATTAAGATTATAACAATCAGAAGAATGCCAGCAGTTTTATTAAAAGTTTTACGGCACATGTTAAAAAATTCTTTCGTCCTCTGTTTATAATAATGCCGATTAAATTCTTTCATGAATTTTGCTTTTATTTCTTTCTTTAACCGGTAAAAGTCATCCTTTTTCAGGCTATCATTTTCCTCCAGCAGTGCTTTTCCCTCTATTTCCGCATAGTTTGCCATTGCCAGCCGTATTTTCAGCTCCCTTAGCTCCCCCATAAGCTTTTCTTCATCCATAGGCTTTCTGTCAGACATCTTACTTTTCCTTTCTATGTTTTTTAGGTTTCCATTCCTAATCTTACCTTGCGGCATCTTTACATTTCATTCGATATCTTTTTCATTCGATATCTTTTTCATTTAATATCTTCAACGCCCTTCGTCTGGCGAGAACCAGATATTGCCGGATATTATCCACCGGGATATCCATAAGCTCCGAGATTTCCCCATTGCTAAGCTCAAGATTATATTTGTTGTATAATAGATCTCTGTCCCGCTCCGACAAACGGCTGATGGCTTCGCCCAGTTCCCTAGATTCCTCCCTTCTCATATAGCTATCTTCTGCCGTAGCTGCGGTATCCGGCAGCGAATCAAGTACGTCATCCTCTTTTCCCAGGAATCTCTTCTTGTTATTCGCTTCGCGGCGTTTCACATAGTTTAATGAAATGTTTCTAACTGTATGGACAATATAGGAAGCCCTTTTGCAACAGTCCAGGGACCTTAAAATTGAAATTTTGTCAATTAATTTTATAAATGCATCATTAATAAGATCGTCAACAACGTTATAATCATGTGTAATGGCATAGGCTTTCTTTTTCATAACCGGATAATATTGCTCATACAGCTGTGATAGAAAGTCTCTGTCATTCTCATCTTCAATTGCTGCTAATATTAAAAGCATATCCTTTCCCTTTCCCTTTCTATAATTCCGTTAATGCATAGGAGATCTATAGGAACTATTGCTATCATAGCCAATTTGCTCTGTCGGTTCAATGTGTCTGGCACGAAATGCCGGTTTCCGACATGAACGGTAGTTTCAGCCATAGATCTGCATAGAAGTAATTATCCTTTTCATAATATTTTTTTATGCCGTCATATTTTCTCACAACATCATCGATTGTTTTTAATCCATAGCCATGCTTCTTTTTATCTTTTTTAGTTGTTACTAATTGGGGATTATGCTTTAGCACCGGTTTTTCAATTGTATTCTTCATTATGATATTCAGATATGCCTTTTCATAGGTAACCATAAGATAGATGCTTGATTTTGATGTATTATGCACGCATGCTTCGATCGCATTGTCAAATAGATTTGCAAATAATATGCTTAAATCGATATCATCGATTTCTATCCGATCCACCACGTTATAATGAATTTCAATCCCGCATTGCCTGCATTTATTTAGTTTTGCATTGATGATCGCATTTAAAGTGCTGCTTGTTGTATGGAGAAAGGCTTGTTCCGGTACCAATTTTTCGTCTACAATATCGGCCAGATATTTTTTTGCCTCGGATATTTTATCTTCTTTTAATAAGGTTAGAGTGCAAAGAATATAATTTTTAAAATCATGGCGCAATTTCTGAATTTCATTATATTGTTTCTGTACCTCCAGGATTTCATTTTTCTGATTCTCCAACTGTGCTTCAAGCAGGTAATATTTCAGCTTCCTATCATTTTCTTTACTGATAAAGGTCAATGCGCAGAAAGACAATACATTGATTGCAATCAGCCCTATGATCGAAATATTTAAGTAATAATTCTCATAGTTGCCCGCAATAATATTCTGCTCCAGGATAGCAATGCCAATAAACAGGGTCGCAATGAAAATTAACAGGATTGCCCCTCCTTCTTTCAGCGATATTTGATAGGAGACTTTTTTCTGTAAGGATAGGAGGAAGCTGGTGACTAGGAAATAGCACAATTTTGACAGTAGAATCGCATAAAGCCAGATCGCATTCTGCTGTTTTATGAGGAACATAATATCTGTTTTCAAAAGCGTACTTAAAATTGTCATAATCAATACATTGATGATAAGAATCAGCTGGTTGCTTATGATCGAAATAAATATTTTCTTATAGAGGGATCCCTTTAAAAACAGCAGACTAAAAAGAAGACTTACTATGATTTGCACGATTCCGGTGATACTTTCGCTTTTAAAAAGTATTTTTCCAACATGTAGATCAAGTAAAAGCAGCGCCGTTAATACGGCATAAAGGAGCCATTTCCTGTTCGGTTTTTTTGGTTCCAGTGACTTGATAACAAAATTTGCAATGATAATACATTCGATTATTGCTATGACGATTTCAATCATGTCAGTTTAGTCTCCTTGTATATTTAATAAATTTTTCTTTCACTTCTTCGTTTCTTCTTCGGCTCAACGGAAGCCTCTTTTGATCGGTTAAGATAACCTCATTCGCATTAATCGAATAGATATGCTTATAAGAGACCAGATAGCTTTTATGTATTCTGATAAAACCCCAGGTTCCGAACCCCTTTTCATACTTATCCAGAGAGCCTCTGACCTTTATACTTTTGTCCTTTCTATGAATGTAAATATAATGCTGAAAAGCCTCCATATACTGGATATCATCCACTCTCCACAGAACCACCCCATCAGTGGCAAAGAAGGAATAATAGTTCTTTTCACTATCCAGGATTTTTTGGAAAGCTTCCAGAGCTTCCTCTAATTCACTGTCTATTTTCGACTTTCTGATAAATCGAAGCGGCCTGTATTGAAACGATTCGAACACATAGTTTTCATAGCTTGTCAGAAAGACGATCCCCATATCATCATATACCGAACGCAATTTTGAAACTACTTCTATCCCCGACAGATCCGGCATTTCGATATCCAGAAAAACCAGATGGAAGTTGGTATTCCGGCAAGCATCAAGAAGCGCGCTGCCATTTGTGAATTTCATTATATTCACTGTAATATTTTGTAATAAATAAAAATGATCTATTTTCCTTTCCACAAACTCTAGAATAGGAACCTCATCATCACAAATTGCGATATTAATCATTGTCATGGAATCCCCTCCGTACCATATGTGCCTATGTAAATTCGCTCCATTGTTAACCATATTCTGCTATAAATATAGTTTATCAGACAATGGTAAGTTCATCAACCATCCATTTCCAATATTTCGTTGAACCAAATCACGCATGCTGCGTGATAGCCCTTTCTAGTTTTTTGCTTTGCCATATTGATTTGGCGCCGCTTTTCTTTTACAATTAACTCATCCTAACGAAAGAAAACCCCTCAGATGAGTTCCTTGTTTAGCGACACAGATCTCATACTGAAGGGTCCTTACAAGTATGAGTATAACGACATTTTTATCTGTTTTCAAGTCCATTCCTGCACCACCTGCAAAGATTTTTGTTACCATTCACAATTATCTTTACAGGAGGGCTCATTTTATGAATGACGAAAACACAAACTATTTAAAACAACATATCGATATTCTTTCGTTCCGCGACCTTGCACCAGGAACTATTACTACCTATTCTTCTTATATGACCCAGTTCATTGAATGGACAGAGTCTTTACTTTCTTCAAAGCCTCTTTCTGATATTTCGTGGGAAGAGCTCCGTTCCTATATTCGATTTCTCAAAGAAGTCAGAGAGCTGAATCCACGTACGGTGAACGTCCATATCGCTCAGCTACGCGATTTCTATCAGTATATCCTACACCGTGACTGGGATCGCTATCAGATTCTGATGCAGGCTACACGCTACACAGCCTACGCCATGGATTCGGACTTCATCTGTATGAAGCAGGCACTGACATCATGACTATTAAGGAAGCCATGGGTCATAAATCCCTTTCCAGCACCTCAGTCTATCTGACTCTTGGTATCGGTAATGAGAGGAGCGTGACCAGTCCTTATGATGTCTAAGGCTGTTAGACCCTGTCATCCACCTAAGATAATAGAGGAATTCCGCTCTAAAACCTATCCCATCCGGGATATCTTTCAGTCGTTTTTCAGGGATTATTCCGACTCCCATTCTATTTCTAAAGAGCAACAGAAGGCTGCTTTTTGCATATCGGAATGTAAGACCGGTTCCCTCGGTTATAACTTAAGCTATTGTGAATCCTGTGGCTGTGCCACGATTCATGCCTGCTCCTGCAATAACAGAAACTGCCCGAGCTGCCAAGCTCCGCAGGAACAGAAATGGATCATGGCTCGTAATTCGGAGTTAATTGAAGGCTGTGCTTATTACCATGTATAACCTCATGTTTTCCTGTGTATCAGATACCTTACTTACGTTATGCCGTGATAAAAAATATATGGGTGCGACACCCGGTATCATCATGGTGCTACACACATGGGGACAGAAGCTTAACTTCCATCCTCACATCCATTGCGCCTTATCCGGTGGTGGACTTACAGAATCAGGTCAGTTCACTGAGTCCTGCCATAAAGGATTTCTTCTTCCGGTGGAAGCAATGGGAAAGATGTTCCGTGGTAAATTTATGGCTACCTTGAAAACTTATTATGAGAAGAAGCTTCTATCTTTGGCGGCAGATGCCAGAATCTGCGCAATCATTACAGCTGGAAAGATTTCGTGGATTCCCTTTATGCGAAGGATTGGATTCCCTTCATCCGTGAGACTTTTAATGGAAACGGNNATCAAATATCTTGCACGTTATGCCTATCGCACTGCCATCAGCAACAGCCGGATTTGCAGCATGACAGAAACGGAAGTATCTTTCCGTTATAAAGATTATGCAGACAACAGTACAACGAAGATCATGACCTTAGAAGGAACAAAGTTCATTGAATTGTTTCTGCAGCATATCTTGCCGAAAGGCTTCTCCCGTGTGAGGTTCAGTGGTTACCTGAGCAACTGCCATAAAACAAAGAAGCTGAAATTGATACACAAACTGAGGGGAACACTATTCATCCCAAACCCAACAAAAGGAATGTCCATGGCAGAGCTTATACTTTTAATCTATCACCGTGATATCTGTGTATGTGGGCAATGCAACGGGCGAATAATCCCTTATCCACGCGGAAAACCATTTGTTCTTCCAGTAATCAGCTGCTCTTTGACTTAAGGATATGAACTTTTCAGACTGTCCAATGGGATGGTCTTATTGTGATACAATCGTTTCAATATATGAAGTAATGCAATTCCATCATCTGGTGATAAATCATATCCATAGAAATCAAAAAAGCTGGCATTTGTACATCATTGGAAATCATCAAAACTGCATATGCCGTCCGCATGCGTGACTTGGTTCAAAGGAAAAGTACTAAATCAGGGGCTTGACATTCTTTTCGGGCTCCTTGTTTTGAGCCCCTGACTTAGAACTTTTCTAATCTATTCTATTCTATGTCTTAATTGATATACGATTTCACAAACCTATGTTATACTACGTAGTAGTTTCTTCTTTTTTCTATAAAGATTTATCATAAGAAAGGATTGATATTATATGAAACAAATAGCAAGCTTTACGATTGACCATATGAGACTTCTCCCCGGCATCTATGTATCCAGAAAGGATGCGATCGGCAAGGAGACGATTACAACCTTTGATATTCGAATGACACGGCCTAACTTTGAGCCCGTTATGAATACCGGAGAGGTCCATGCCATCGAACATCTCGCCGCAACGTATCTGCGCAACCATAAAGATTATGGTCCGAGGACGGTTTATTTTGGACCCATGGGCTGCCGCACCGGTTTCTATCTTCTGCTCGGCGGTGATTATGCTTCCAAGGATATCGTTCCTTTAATAACCGGGATGTTTGAATTCATCCGTGACTTTGAAGGAGATATTCCCGGCGCTGCGGCAATCAATTGCGGCAATTATTCGGACATGGATCTTCCGAAGGCAAAACAGGCTGCAAAGCATTTCCTGGATACCATCCTCTATTCGATCGACGAGAAGCATCTAAACTATCCGAACGCATGATACTCTATAACAAAGGAAAACAGTATTTGTTCCTCCTCTTAAAAGTGCATCATTATATTACCGGTGAATATAATATAATGAGTTACATAGATGGGAGGAGCTATGGCAGACATTGATTATATGCATTCTGTAAACATGATGAAAGCCGCATCACCTTATTTGGATATAAGGACAAGAAGATTCGTTGATTTCGCAGCCAAGATATTAGATATCATTTTTAGCTTCCGTGCTTTGCGCCAGCCTCTCAATGTAGATGATTATGAATATAAAATGGACGTTGAAGGTCT
>DOWG01000038.1:4716-9200 GCA_003519685.1 Lachnospiraceae bacterium | reverse complement strand
CTTGGAAATAATTTTGGTAATTTTTCCGTATCGGATATACAGAATTTCGTCAAAATCTTTCAATCTTTTAATAATCCGTCTCCGGACAGTGAGGAACCGGAGAACCATGCAATCGACAATTATGGCAGCCTGCCCAGTGATAATGGCGGCAGTGACGACCCCGATTCGAAGGAATCCGAAGACGCTTCGGATCCTTATGATTATGATAAGGGGGAAGTCTCTCCCGGCCATAGCGACTCCGTCATAGAAGTGGACTTCTCAACCGGCGCAAAAGCAGGAGGCAAATCATCCAATCCGAAGGAAGAGGGGGCTTCCTATCCGGAGGTAGACTCGGATACCGATAAGAGTGACAACAGCAATGTCATCGATATGCTTAAAACCATGATACCACCGGAACAGGTTCGCACTTTTGAAAACTTAAGTATGCTTTTTAAAGCTATGTCATATGATAATACTAATAAACCAAATCAAAAGTAAGGAGTGATACCGGTGGCTGACACTTCTTGGATGAACAATCCGAAACTGCGTAATATTGATCCACGTAAGCTTGCAATCCTTTTAGACATAGTGAAGGAAGCCGAAGGGAAACCTATGGATCAATTAATTCCGATTATTATGAATGCGAATAAAAAACTGCAGGAGCAAAGTATCAACTTCACGAGGGATGAAAGTGATATGATGATTGACTTACTCTCCAAAAATTTATCCCCAAGAGAAAAAATGCAATTCGAAATGATAAAGAAAATGATGGCAGGCAGAAAATAAAGAAAAGTAAGACGATAGGCAGGCTAATTTGCTTGTCATGAATCAAAACAGGCATCCGCTTTGTGGTTTCATTCGGATGCCTGTTTGATTTTTATTATTTTATTATTCTACTTCCATATTTCATTTACATAGTTTTGAATGGTTCTATCACTTGAGAAAATGCCTGCATTGGCCGTATTGATAAAGCATTTCCTGCGAAATGCGTATTGATCCGAGTAATCCCGGTTTGCTCTCAGTTTTGCCTCACAGTATGGCAGAAAGTCTAAGAGCAGGTAATAGTGATCCGGCTTATGCCAGCTTGCCCCCTCAAGGATAGCATTGTACAATTCCCGGAACATCCCGGTTCCGTCATCACTGAAAGTTCCGTCAATCAGGGTATCCAACACCTTCTTAATTCTCGGGTGCTTCTCATACAGCTCTCTTGGGTCGTACGTATCACTGATCCGTTCAATATCTTCCACCCTTGCGCCAAAGATATAATTGTTTTCTTCCCCGGCCTGCTCAACAATCTCAATATTGGCACCATCATAGGTTCCCAGAGTAACCGCACCATTCAGCATGAACTTCATATTACCGGTACCGGAGGCCTCTGTGCCCGCCGTTGATATCTGCTCGGAAATATCTGCGGCAGGGGTCAGTTTTTCGGCATAGGATACATTGTAATTGGATACAAAAACGACCTGCAGCTTATCCTTCATATCCGCATCTTCATGAATCATCTTTGCTATTTCATTGATATACTTAATGATTCCTTTTGCCCGGAAATACCCCGGAGCTGCCTTGGCTCCAAAGATAAATACCGTTGGATTAAATTCCTTAATTCTTCCGTCTTTCAGTCCGTAATAAATATCCAGAATGGAAAATGCATTCAGCAGTTGACGTTTATACTCATGAAGTCTTTTGACCTGTATATCAAAAATAAAATCCGGGTTTACAAAGATGCCCTCTTTTTTGTTTATGTATTCTGCCAGCTGTCTTTTCTTTATCCGCTTAATCTCCCCAAATTGCTTTATTACATTTTTATCATCGGCATATTTCATAAGATTTTTGAGACAATCCAGCTGGGTGATCCAGGCGTTTCCTATTTTGTCTGTGATAAATCCGGCCAATTCCATATTCGCAAGAGCAAGCCATCTTCTCTGCGTAATTCCGTTGGTTTTATTATTAAACCGTTCCGGATATAATTCATACCATTCCTTTAAGGCATCCTTTTTAAGAATTTCCGTGTGAATTCTTGCAACGCCGTTGACAGAATGAGTTGCGTAGATTGCAAGCCTTGCCATATAAATAGTATTCGCATCGAGAATCCAATAGATTTTCTGCTCGTCCTCTGTATTTTTACCGGCTGCTTTTAGATCCTTTACCAGTGCCTTATGGATCCGTTCAATATAGGGATAAACCTGGGGAATCACTTCCATAAAAAGTGCTGCATTCCATTTTTCCAGAGCTTCTGCCATAATGGTGTGATTGGTGTAGGCGAAGGTTTCTTTCGCAATACGGAGCGCCTTGGCAAAAGACATCCCCTCGTTCTCCATCATTAACCGGATAAATTCCGGCAAAGCAACCACAGGATGCGTATCATTTAATTGAATCGCATATTCCTTTGAAAAATGGTTAAAATCATCTCCATATTTTCTCTTATAGCGGCGGATAATATCCTGTACGGAAGCGGCAGCAAAGAAATATTCCTGCTTTAGTCTTAATTTTTTCCCTTCGTCCGTACTATCGTTCGGATACAGCAGGCTGCTGATTGCCTCTGCTTCATCCCTACCTCTTACCGCTTCCTGGTATTTTTGTTCATTAAATAATTTAAAATTGAAACTCTCAAGCGGCTCTGCCTGCCACAGCCTTAAGGTATTCACCGTTTTTCCGCCATAGCCAATCACCGGCGTATCGTATGGAACCGCCCAAACGGATTGGTCCTTATAGTCAATTCGTACCTTCTCTTCTTCCTTACGAATTGACCAGGGATCCCCAAACCGCTGCCAATCATCCGGCATTTCCTTTTGAAAACCATTTTCAAAATATTGCTTAAACAAACCATACTTATAACGGATTCCATACCCATGCAGAGGAATTCCAATGGCAGCACCGGAGTCTAAAAAGCAGGCTGCAAGCCGTCCAAGCCCGCCATTTCCAAGCGCCGCATCTTCAATATCCTCAAAAACACGGATATCGATGCTGTTCTCGCTCATCAGCTCTGCAAATTGATTCAGCAGCCCCATATTATAAAGGTTACTGTATACCAGGCGGCCGATTAAAAATTCTGCGGAAAGATAGCAGACCTTTTTCCCGGAAGCCTCCCATCCCCAATCTCTTCCCAGGGTTTTCATAGCAGCCTTTGACACCGCATGGTACAGCTGTATCGTACCTGCTTCCTTAATCGTAGTGCCATAATCCAAATCGAGTATTAAACTTACATTACTCTTGAAACCATTTTCCATAACTTCCTCCTATATTTTCGGAAACTGTTTTGGTGCTCTCGCATAAAGAAAGGCGAACTCTCTCAACCGATCGAAATTCAATTCTGCATATTGGTTCTTCTTCATACGCCACTTCCAGTTCCCGCCAATCGTCGATGGATAATTCATTCTTGCCCGGTTATCCAGCTCCAGCAAATCCTGCATCGGAATGATTACAACATCCGCAATGCTTGCATAAAGCGCTCGAATAATGGCATACGGCAGTTCTTCTCTACTCTTCACCTGAAAGTAACGATAGGCAAACTCCAGATTTTTCTCTAATTTACTCCGCAGGAAGCCTACAAGAGTTTCATTATCGTGCGTTCCGGTATAGGCAACAACATTGGTATCCTTGAAATTATGCGGCAGATATTCGTTATCCTCCGGTCCTTCCATACCAAACTCTAATACCTTCATACCCGGAAAGCCCATTTGCTCCATGAGCTTTCTTACTTTCGGACTAACCGTACCCAGATCTTCCGCTATAATTTTAGCGTCTCCAATGGATTGTGCAATTGCATCCGTAAGCTTCTTCCCGGGTCCCTTCTTCCATCTTCCGACATTAGCCGTTATGGAATCCGCAGGAATGGAATAGTAATTTACGATCCCGATAAAATGATCGATACGGATCACATCATACAGCTTTGCCGATGCCTTCATCCGTTCTCTCCACCAGGCATAATCCGACTGCTCCATCACATCCCAGCGGTACAAAGGATTGCCCCACCGCTGCCCTTTCTTGGAAAAAAGATCCGGCGGAACGCCTGCCACATGCGTCGGATTCTTTCTCTCGTCCAATTCAAATAATTCACTGTGAACCCATACGTCGCTGCTGTCCCCCGCTACGTAGAGAGGAATATCTCCGATGATCCGGATACCCTTCCCATTCACATAAGCCTTCAGCTTATTCCATTGCTCAAAAAACTTATATTGGATGAATTTCCATAATTCAATTTCCTCTGCCAGCCTTGCTGTATATGTATCGATTGCTTCCTTTCTTCGCAGACGGATATCCTCATCCCATTGCTGCCAATGACGATTGTAAAAATGACTCTTAACCGCCATATACAGGCCATAATCCTCCAGCCAATAAGCGTTCGATTGACAAAACTCCTGAAATTCCTCGGTATTCCTATGACTGCTTCTATGAAATGCTTTCTCTAAAATGGGGAAACGATACCGATTGACTCTTTCATATGCAATCGAGTCCTCTTCTTTCTGCCATGGAAAACCGGTGATCTCTCCCTCCTTCAGCAA
>DOWG01000038.1:1378-4619 GCA_003519685.1 Lachnospiraceae bacterium | reverse complement strand
GAAGGTAAGGCACTAATTGGCATTAATACCCCTGCTCCCCTGCTTAACTCTTGCTTTTTTTTCGTCATACCGCTAGTCTCTCTTTCAATGGATCGATTTCATTAAAATGCAACATTTTCGGAAACTTTCGAAATACTATAGCTAGATTATCATTTTGTCATTCTTTTGTCAACAGGATTGCAAAACAAACTAAGTGATTTTATCTACATATAGGTAATTAGGCTTGCTTATTTTGTATGTTTTTTTGTTTATACTCGACCCAAGAGTTTTCTCTTTAAACAGTATGCCTAAGTATACTATTTTCGTCCTTTTATCTCTGTGGACAGGCAAATTGATAGGGACATATTGAAAATAAGGTTACTTCGGTTTATACTGATAATGATTTTATTCCGATTGATCACCGAATGGAGGAAGATCCATGGCTACAATAAAAGATATAGCTAATAAATTAGGAATTGCCGTTAGTACTGTTTCAAAGGGATTAAATGGCGCAAGTGATATCAGTGACGAGATGCGCCAGCTGGTATTGGATACCGCTGTCGAAATGGGATATGCGTCTAAGAAAATGCGAACCTCAAATACACGCAAGGTTTGTATATTGATTGAAAATATGGATTATGAAAATGTAGAGCAGTTTGGATATGAAATTGTCGTAGGCTTCAAATTATCTGCTGCCAGAAGGCATTGGGAAGTTTCCGTTGTTCCTGCCAACCTGAATATGCAGGCGCTGGATAAATACGATACCTACATGCTGAAAAATGGTTACAGCGGTGCTTTTCTCCTCGGCTTTACTCTGCATGATGATTGGGTAAAGCAGCTGGGCAAAACCACGGTGCCTACGGTCCTGCTGGACAACTATATTGAACGTAATAATCATGTTGGTTATGTAGGAACTGATAGTTATGAAGGAATTGATCTTGCTGTTGACCACCTTAAGAGCCTGGGGCATGTCAACATAGCTTTTTTAAATGGTTCGAAGAATTCAATGGTATCCGCGCAGCGTCAGCAGGCATTTATCAACAGCATGATAAAGCATGGACTGGAACCGGACGAGAAGCTGATGGCATATGGTTACTATGTCCCGGATTGCGCTAAGGATTATGTTCCCGGATTCTTAGAAAACGGAGCTACCGCAATTATGTGCGCCAGCGATCTGATCGCTACCGGAGTCATTACAGAGGTGGTAAGATGTGGGCTCCGTGTACCAGAGGATATCAGTGTTATTGGATTTGATGATTTACCGATCGCATCCCAGTTCGTTCCCTCGATTACCACCATTCGGCAGGACCGGATTGATCTGGGCAAGAGCGCTTTCCTCTTACTGGATGGATTAATCCATAATGTTACCACCAGTAAACTGTTGCTTCGCGCAAAATTCATTCCAAGAGAATCCACCGGACGGACTTACAAAGGACAGGCTTAACAACCTGTCTTTTATTCCTCTGCCTCCTTTACTTCCCGATACATCATAACATATTCCTTGATGTACAGGACAAATGACAGAAGGAGGAATGCTCCGCAGATCAGCATTAATATATTGGTTACGGTAGTATTCAACGTAGGAAGTGCTACCAGGAAAAGCATTGTTCCATAAAATACAGTGGTGGAAACCTTACCGAACCATTTTGCACCGTTGAGCTTCTTCCCTTTCTTTAACATAACGATTCCGGCAATCAACATAAATAATTGCATTACTACAAATAGAATTAGTAATAAAAACATCCATTTAATCTTAAGCACCAAGACAAAGATCAAAGACGCCTGCGTAAGTTTATCTGCCAAAGGATCAATTAATTTCCCAAGCTCTGTAACCATATTATACTGACGTGCGATAAATCCATCAAAAAAATCGGTAAGCCCGGATGCAAACACTACCGCAGCAGCCTGCAGGTATTGCTTGGGTTCCTGTGCCCGAATATACATTACTATGAAAACAGGAACCAGCGCAAATCGGATGTAGCAAAGGATATTTGGAATTGTCCATAGATCCTTCTTGTTGAATTTTGTCAGTATTTTCATATTACAATCCTCCATCATCAAGTATTTACATACATTTTGTAAAGCAGAGCGCCGTTATCTGAAAACGCACCAAAATAATTATATATTATATCACAAATTAAGATCACTTACATCGAATTATTTATTAAAATTCAATAAATTTTTTATTCTCTCTGCGATTCCGCAATTCTATAAAAACAATATCGCTTATAAAATAATATTACCATATCAAGGTAAAAAAAGATAGCATATTTCAATTCTTTGCTATCTTTTTAATGAACCATTGCATTCTTTTTTCTGAATTACATACCGGCATTTCCCAAACGCCTTGATAATTCTTTTTTCATATTCAGCACATGTTCCGCCAGCTCTGCTACTCTGTCATCCGTCATTCGATTGACCGGTGCGGAGATGCTGAAGGCATATTTTGCCTTATTGTGGTAATCCAGGATGACTGCTGCAATACAGCGGACGCCAATTTCGTTTTCCTCATTATCCATTGCATAGCCGCGTTCCCGTATACCGGCGATCTCTTCCTCTAATTGCTTAAAGGTCATGATGGTGTGCTCCGTCTTTTTTTCCGGGTTACTTTGCGCCCAAATGGAGCGGACCTCTTCTGCCGGCAATTCCGCCAATATCGCTTTACCGACACCGGAGCAATACATCGGACGCATCAGGCCAATGTGGGATGCCATACGGATACTGCTTTCCCGCAGATCAACCGGCTCTACTTTATCAATATATACCACTTCATTTCCTGCCCTTTGCACCAGATGCACCGTCTCCTGGCATTCATTTGCCAGCCGCTCGATATAAGGATGTGCGATTGCATAAATATCGATCTTGGATAGGAATTGGCTGGAGAGCCGTACCAGCTTGAAGGTCAGTTCATATTTACCTGTTTCCTCATCCTGCGAGGCGTACCCCATGCTGATCAGGGAAAGAAGCATTCTGTGCACTGTACTTTTATGTAAATCCAATGCAGTTCCAATCTCTACAACGCCGGAAGGCCCATTCATTGCGATAAATTCCAGAATGTGAAAGATTCGCTCCGCGGATTGAATCGGATTCTTAGTTTCCATATGGTTAATTTCCTTTCTGTTTTCTATATTTTGATTTAAGTGTCATATTTTAGAATATCAAAATCTTCAAATGACTTATGCCACTCCCTATAACAAGCTGAAACTTCACCGCTTGAAGGAACGGGGAAGTTACTGTTCACACCCGGGCAAAGTCTATCATA
>DOWG01000038.1:0-1331 GCA_003519685.1 Lachnospiraceae bacterium | reverse complement strand
ATGGTGGGTGTGAACAGTAACACGGCGAAGTTTCCTTATCAAATTAAAAAGGATTGTTCTTGACATATTTCCGATACGAATCTATAATCAATATATAAGTATCGTATTATGATATTGGGTATCATATCATGAAACTATTTAATTTGTCAATCTAAAAAAGCGGAAAGAATCAAAGTTTGTGTCGGCGCGGCATTCACAAAACTCCATGATCATCCGCAATAAGCCGCGCAGAAAAGAGGATGAAAAATGAATCCAGTTTTAGAAGAAATCTCATTATTGGGAATTGTACCCGTAATTGCCTTAGACAATGCAGAGGATGCCCTTCCTTTAGCAAAGGCTCTATACGAGGGCGGACTTCCCTGTGCGGAAGTGACCTTCCGGACCGCAGCGGCAGAGGAAGCCATCCAGATTATCACCAACGCATATCCCGATATGCTGGTCGGTGCAGGTACCGTATTAACCACCGAGCAGGTGGACCGCGCAGTGAATGCCGGTGCTAAATTTATCGTAAGTCCCGGATTTAATCCTAAGGTAGTATCCTATTGCGTATCGAAGAATATTCCGATCACTCCGGGCTGCTCCAGCCCTTCCGATATCGAACAGGCTTTAGAGCTCGGTCTGGAGGTTGTTAAATTCTTCCCGGCGGAAGCTTCCGGTGGATTAGCTAAGATCAAAGCGATGGCCGCCCCCTACACCAACATGAAATTCCTGCCTACCGGCGGAATCAATGCCAAGAATTTAAACAGCTACCTGGAATTCAAGAAAATTATCGCATGCGGCGGAAGCTGGATGGTAAGTAAAGATTTACTGAAAGCAAGAGATTTTGACGGTATTCAGAAGCTTACCAGAGAAGCCGTACAACTGATGCTTGGATTTGAATTAAAACACATCGGAATCAATGCAAGCAACGAAACAGAAGCCGGTTCTATCGCAGATTGCTTTGTTAATATGTTTGGCTTTACGAAGAATGTCGGTAACAGCTCCATCTTTGCCGGAACCGCAGTTGAGGTAATGAAGACGCCTTATCTTGGTAAGAACGGCCATATTGCCATCCAGACCAATGATATCAAGCGCGCGATCTACCACCTTTCCAAACGAGGGGTCGTATTTGATATGGAAACAGCAAAATACGACAGCACCGGTGCCATGAAGACGGTTTATATGAAAGATGAAGTCGGCGGTTTTGCGGTCCATTTGGTTCAAAAATAAACGAATTAATTCGCTTTGCAAATACCACGCTTGCAGCACAAAGCTTGCAGGTAGTCAAGAAAGGATATGGTTATTATTATGAATAAAAAAGTTGTTACTTTTGGTGAGATAATGTTAAGACT
>DOWG01000244.1:2656-4011 GCA_003519685.1 Lachnospiraceae bacterium | reverse complement strand
TATAAACCAGAAGCAGCAACACGCGCTAAAATAAAATTTCGCTTACCAATTTAATGATAACACCACCTGCAACGACGGAGCCGATCTGACCGGATACGTTTGCACTGATGGCATGCATAAGTAAGTGGTTGGAGGGATCTTCCTTCAGTCCCATCTTCTGAACAACACGGGCGGACATAGGAAAGGCAGAAATTCCTGCTGCGCCGACCATGGGATTGATCTTTTTCCCAGGCTTCAGGAAGAGGTTCAGGAACTTAGCGAACAATACGCCGCCGATCGTATCGAATACGAAGGCAACTAAACCAAGGCCCATAATCATTAAGGTCTGCCAATTAACAAAATCTGCAGCGGTCATCTTGAAGGAAATGGTAATCCCAAGCAGGATGGTAATTAGGTTCGGCAATGCATTCTGTGCGGTTTCCGACAGGGAATTTAAAACGCCGCATTCCCGGATTAGATTGCCAAACATCAGAAAGCCGACTAAAGCTACCGAATCGGGTGCAATTAATCCTGCGATAAAGGTAACGATAACCGGGAAAAATATCCGGGTTGTTTTCGTTACTGATTTCGGATTGTATTCCATACGAATCAAACGTTCCTTCTTCGTGGTAACCAACTTGATTGCAGCAGGCTGCACGATGGGAACCAGTGCCATATAGGAATACGCCGCGACGGCAATCGGACCCATGTAGTCGGAGTGCATAATATTGGCGACGAGAATTGCGGTAGGACCGTCTGCGGCACCGATCACACCAATCGCAGCTGCATCATTCAGTTCAAAACCAAGCAATACAGCAATCGTAATCGTAGCGAAGATACCAAACTGGGCTGCCGCACCAAACAAGAACATCTTAGGATTGGAGAGGAGCGGACCAAAATCAATCATTGCGCCGATACCAATGAATAGCAAGATGGGGAGTGCTTCAGATGCTTCAATACCGGTATGAAACAGCCATTCGATAATACCGTTCTCACCTATAACACCGGTAAAAGGAATGTTTACCAAAATTGCTCCCAGTCCCATCGGAAGAAGCAGGGACGGCTCCATTTCCTTAGCGATAGCCAGATAAATCAGGGTGATGCCTACGGCATACATAACCCATTGTTGCCAAGTTATTTCCATAAAACCTGACAATAGAAAATCCATAATATAGTCCTCCTTAGCATGTTTGTGCCAGAATCATTACTGATTTTATAAATGGATATAGGTATAAAGCAAAATTTCTCCGGTTATATCCAATTATAAAGTAATAAGCTTTTGACATCACAAAATTAATTTTATTTTAGCGCATATCTTCTATCCGTGTCAATAATAGATTGGACATTGAACTAATTCATCGTATAAAAAATGAGCA
>DOWG01000244.1:703-2609 GCA_003519685.1 Lachnospiraceae bacterium | reverse complement strand
AAAATATATTACTTTGATATTGCACAAATTACATAAACATGGTAACATTGAAGGCAAAGCGTATTTTGTTAAAATTAAGCAGGATACCTTATTTATGCATCTATTGTATACACAATTTATTCAACGAGAGAGTTTTGAATTACTAGGTTACTAAAAATAAATAAAAGGAGATGAGCATTTTGAGTTTAAGTTTTTTTCAAATTGCAGCTATTGTGATTTCAATCCTGGCATTTGGGACGGCTTTATGGCTTAAAAAATGGGTTGAATCACAACCATCCTCAAATGAGCGTATTGCTGAGGTAGGTAAGTTAATTCAAGACGGTGCGAATACTTTTTTGGCAAAAGAGTATAAGACACTAGCTGTGTTCTGTTCCATTGCAGCAATTTTAATATTGCTGTTCCTTCCGACTCCGATCTGGAAAGGGAAGGTGCTTGATAATATTGTTATGACACTCGCTTATCTGATCGGTACCTTATTTTCCGCGGCAGCCGGGAAGGTAGGTATGAGCATTGCCACGATTGCCAACCAAAAATCAGCAGAAGCTGCCACAAGGGGAATTAAGCCTTCCTTTATGTCCGGTTATCGCGGCGGCGCAGTTATGGGTATGTCCGTGGTTGGTTCCAGTTTATTAGGTGTGGCTCTTGTTCTCATGATTACGGATAATACAACAGCGCTGCTTGGGTTTAGCTTTGGCGCAAGCTCCCTTGCTCTGTTTGCTAAGGCAGGAGGCGGTATCTTTACAAAAACGGCCGATATCAGTGCGGACCTGGTCGGTAAAGTAGAGCTTGGGATTCCCGAGGATGATCCCAGAAATCCTGCGGTTATTGCAGATAACGTAGGTGATAATGTTGGTGATTGTGCCGGAATGGGCGCAGATTTATTTGACTCCAATGTAGCTTCTATGGCAGCGGCACTTACTATGGCAGCAAGCCTTGACAAAGTAAATGGAGGAACATTAAATACGTCAACGGTATTCTGCTATGCAGCAATTGGTTTGCTCGCTTCGATTATTGGTGTATTCACGGCGAATATGAAGGAAGGCGGCAGTCCGACCAGAGCACTGAATATGAATACATACGTTACGACGGCAATCTATGGTATATTAACCGCGATTTCAACCTGGGCGTTCGGTCTGGAGTGGCCAATCTGGTTTGCAAGTACCATCGGATTGCTGGTGGGCGTTGTTATCGGTATTGCAAGTGACTATTTCACNNGATGATAGTAAGAAACCGGTTCATATGGTAGCAAAATCCTGTGAAACCGGCCCGGCATTTACCATTCTATCGGGTATTTCCTATGGCCTTTATAGTATCCTTCCGGCGATGGTCGGGATCGGTATCTCTGCTCTCGGAGCTTATAAAGTTTGCGATTATTACCTGGGCGACGGCTATGGCATGTTTGGCATCGCAATGTCAGCGGTGGGTATGCTTTCCATCGTAGGGATGATTATTTCAAACGATGCTTACGGCCCGATCGTAGATAATGCCTGCGGTCTTGTGGAAATGGGAGGGCTGGGAGAGAAAGCCCTTGAAGTTACCGACTCACTCGATAGTGCAGGGAATACTGTGAAAGCAGTTACCAAGGGTTTCTCCATCGGCGCTGCCGGCCTGACCGTTATCGCATTACTCGGTGCATTCGTTAGTGAAGTTAATGTCGCGGCGGTAGAGATAGGAAAGGTTGCGGAAGGCGAGCAATTCCTCACCGGTTTTGATGTAACAAACCCAGTCGTATTCTTTGGGTTACTTGTCGGAGCGGCAATCCCTCCGGTATTCTCCGCAATGCTAATGCTCGGTGTGGATCGTAACGCACAGCGTATGGTCTCTGAGATCCATCGTCAATTTAAAGAAATCATCGGACTGAAGGAAGGAAAAGAAGGCGTAAAACCGGAATATGATAAATGTATTG
>DOWG01000244.1:0-634 GCA_003519685.1 Lachnospiraceae bacterium | reverse complement strand
GGTCTTTGGGATAATACCAAGAAGTATATTGAGGCGGGAAATCATGGCGGCAAGAACTCCGAAGCGCATAAATGCGGTGTGATTGGTGATACGGTAGGGGATCCTTTTAAGGATACCGCAGGACCGTCCATTAATACACAGATCACAGTGGTTTCTCTGATAGCTTCCCTGACCTCCACCCTGTTTTTGACATTTTCATTATTTGGTTAAGAAGCGGTTCAAAGTATATAACGAGGGGCTGTTGCATTCGCACATTTTTGCAGCGGCCTCTTTTTGCAATCCTAATCTTTATATGGGTGTCATAAGTCATATAAAAACCATAAACATGAATAGGACCTTCTATATATTCAGGTTGGCTAAGACCGGCTGACGACGGCTGTTTATGTTCGATTTGAGACTCAGGTGAAAATAAAGCCTGCTTGTGCGAATAGTCTCGCGAAAGAACTGCGAGCCATTGGAAGAATAGCAAAAGCAGCTATTCTCCGGGGTTTATGCCCATAAAGCATGGGCAGTAGAGGATATTTTCACTAAGTTTTGAGGCTCAAAGGAGAATATGCCGAGGAAGGAAAGGCAGCCAAATGAATATATAGAAGATCCTATTCATACCAAAATCTTAAAATGACTTATGACACCC
>DOWG01000157.1 GCA_003519685.1 Lachnospiraceae bacterium | reverse complement strand
ATAATCGATTTTTTTTGAAAAAAACCAGGCTATTTCTTAAACAACAGTTCACTCCAATTTGGGAAGCTGCCGCCCGTACCATTGCAGGAAAAGGAGAGTAAAATGGATTTTATGTCGATATCAGAAGATGATAGTTTTCGATAATATTTGAATTTGCTATAATGATAATTTGAAAATTACCGATAAATATTATAGAGTTGATCGAAAAGTAATAGATAGGTGGTGATTTAAATGCGTATTGATGCATTTAATAAAGTTAGTAAGCTATATCAAACTAATAATATAAAGAGTACAAAAATTGTGAAGGATTCGGGCTTTTCCGATAAGCTTGAGATCTCACAAACCGGTAAGGACTATCAGATTGCGAAAAGTGCATTAAAGTCCGTACCTGATGTTCGGGAGGAACGGGTAAGAGATATTAAAGAGCGGATTGCTTCCGGTACCTATAATGTTAATGCAGAAGAAGTAGCAGATAAATTAATAGAAAATTATTTTAACGAATGGGTATAGCAGAAAGCTTTCAGCAAAGCGATAAATAGGATCGTTAAGCGGTTGGAGAAAGCCGGTAGGGGAAGAGAGGTTGAATTGTGGCAAGCTTAATCGAAGAATTAGTTGATGTTTTAGATAATGAATTGGAGATTTACCAGCAGTTAATACCGATTTCAAATGAGAAAACGCAAATTATTGTTAAGAATGATTTGGCTGCTCTTCAAGAGGTTACAGAGAAGGAACAATGTATGGCTGATCAGATCACCTCTCTGGAGAATAAGAGAAATCAGGTCATGACGAATGTTAAAATAGTGCTTAATCGTAAGTCGGACACTCTTGATTTGAAGACATTAATTCAATTATTAGAGAACCAGCCAAAGGAGCAGAAAACGCTTTCTATTCTACATGACAATCTCAAAGATACCATTCGGCAACTGGTTGAGATAAATAATCGAAATAAATCTTTGATCGAGCAATCCCTGGAAATGATTGAATTTAACATAAATTTTATTCAAAGTGCGAGGCTTTATCAGGGAAATAACTATACAAAAGATGCGGAGCAGTATGATATCAAGATTTCCGGAGCAGGAATGTTTGATACGAAGCAATAAGAGCAAGGTAAGGTGAAGATATGAGTTCATTAGGCAGCATATATCTAGGAGTTAGTGGCTTGAACAGCAGCCAGAATGCGTTAAATACGACGGCGCATAATTTGGCCAATGTTGATACGAAGGGTTATGCAAGGCAGCAGGTACTGCTGAGAGATTTTGGCTATGTTAATTGGGGTGAGAATCATATTTCCACATTTCAGAAGGGACTTGGAGTAGATTTTCAGACCGTAAGGCAAGTGAGAGATGTCTTTTTGGACAAAGCATACCGCCAGGAAGTCGGACGAGAAGCTTTCTATGATGCCGGATATCAGGCGATTGCAGAGGTAGAGGATCTGTTTGGCGAATTGGAGGGGGTGGCCTTCCAGGATACCATTCATGACTTGTGGAGATCGTTACAGACACTTGCAAATGAGCCGAACAACATCGAAACGAGAGCTTCCTTTGTTCAGTCCGCGGTCACTTTTATAGAAAGAGCAGAAAATATTTCATATCAGATCAAGGACTACCAGGTTAATCTGAATATCCAGATCAAGGATACGGTGAACCGGATTAATAGCATTGGTGATGAAATCAAAGATTTGAATCATAAAATAAGGGCTTATGAGAGTAACGGCGTGGAAAATGCCAATGACTTGCGGGATCAGAGAAATGTCCTCTTAGATGAACTGGGCAAATTGGTGAGTATTACCTACCGGGAGGATCATAACGGGGTTGTCACGGTGAATGTGGAGGGCGTTTCCTTTGTTTCGGAAGATATGGTTTCCCATATGGATGTGAAAAAGGCAAATCCGGGTACTGATATGCTGGTTCCGGTGTGGCCATCCCACAAGAATGCAGAGGTTTTTAATTTTGACCGGATACCGTCCTCGGAGGCCAATACCGATATCGGATCCTTAAAAGGGCTGCTGCTTGTCAGAGGCGATAAAGCGGCAAACTATCTGGATATACCGGTTCGGAAAAGTCCGGAAGGGGAAGACGAAGTAGCGGATGCAGAATATGAAGCGAAGGTGAAGGAATACAATTTACGCATAGAATCCTCTGCTATTATGAATATACAGGCGCAATTTGATCAATTGATTCATGGAATTGCTACGACGATCAATGATATTTTGTGCCCGAACGCAAAGCTTGCAGATGGGACGGTTGTATTGGATAAGGACAAGGCACCGGTTTGCATTGATGGAGAAACCAGGGGAATCGAACTGTTCAAGAGAAAGTCAATGGATCGGTATAGCATATCGGGGGATGAATATGTCTTCCATGCGGAAGATGAAAGCAATGTCCATTCTCTGTATACGATCGGTGAAATTGAGATCAATCCCTTGATCTTGCAGGACTATGCCAATCTGAATTTATCCAGCAATGACGGTACAGAGGATTATGATAGTGATGTGATAGAACAATTACTATCCAAGTGGCAGGAGCCCTTTGCGACCTTATCGCCAAATACATTAACCTACTATAATTTTTCCGATTATTATAATGCATTTATCTCGGGTATCGCCAACCGCGGGGAGAAGTATGATTCGATCAGTACCAATCAGGCAACCATGGTTGCGAATATCGACAATAAGAGAATGGAGATTTCAGCGGTGGCTTCGGATGAAGAATTGACAAACCTGATTAAATTTCAACATTCCTATAATGCGGCGGCCAGATATGTTACGGTAGTTGATGAAATGCTGGAACATATCATAAAGAACCTATAGCAAAAGAATTGTTACTATTCACACCCATCATGTATACCATGTTAT
>DOWG01000246.1:3390-3842 GCA_003519685.1 Lachnospiraceae bacterium | reverse complement strand
TCCCGGAAGGTACTCGGTAAGACCGGATCTTCTTCGGCAGAAATAAAACCGGCGGTTATAATATTCACCTGGGAAACTCCGTTAAATTCCCATACCAGATAAGGCTCCTTCTGCGTTCCGAGTTCTTTATAAAAGAAAGCATCGTTATGTAATCGGAAAGCTTCCTTTGCCGTAATATTAAAATGAAGGCCCGGATAGCGGCTGCCCGAGAGGGTGTCGGCCAAATGACGGATGGTTACTGTCTGCCCCTTAAGCTCATATCGAAACGGAGCGTCATAGGGTTCCGGACCGGTACATAATTCACTGAATACGGCAAAATCATACTTCCGGTTCTTCCGGGAATGAATCTCGAGGGTCAGGGCAGGGGCATCATGGTGCGTATAGCTGACGATCTCCAGCACATCATCCTCGAATTTATACAGCCATCTGGAATAGTTATAACCCATCTCATA
>DOWG01000246.1:1127-3212 GCA_003519685.1 Lachnospiraceae bacterium | reverse complement strand
AGCTGATCCTCGGATTTTTCCACATGATGCTTTGCCGGGCATCTTTCGCTGACCTCCGCTTCGGTAAATGGAAGGGAAGCAATACAGGGAATTACCGGGCTGACATTTTTATAGTCGGCCTGCGCAAGCAAATCCCAATCCGGGGTATGGTAATCTTCCAAAACAGTATCCATGGAAATAGGAGCTTTTATCTCTGTTTTGATACTCTGGCTGGTTATTCCATAGAAGGTGTAACAGCTTACCTTTGTAAGCTTGGTTTCTTCGGTCTGGAGTGCGGTATAGGCGTACTCATACTGATAGATCCGGTTGTTCAGTGTTTCCTCCTTTAGAGCGCTGATTTTATCATCGATCTTATAGGTCAGGCCATAGAATGGA
This sequence comes from Lachnospiraceae bacterium, assembly GCA_003519685.1. Lineage (GTDB taxonomy): Bacteria > Bacillota > Clostridia > Lachnospirales > Lachnospiraceae > Mobilitalea. The sequence continues at coordinate 2,837 of DOWG01000246.1, read as the reverse complement.
TATCCGTCCGTCGAAAAGGAGCGAATCCGTTGGAAGGAGCCTTGCTGCATCATAGGGAAACCGCTTTGCTCCGGTGCCTGCCATTGATTTTGCCTGGAGCAGACAACGTATCCCAGATCCGTGTCAAACACTTTATGATCAATATATTGGGAGTTATAGGCTTCGTTGCCCTGAATATGACCAAATCCTGCAAGGCCGACATCCTGGCCGTAGATGATATCAATGACTTTTCCCTGCCCGGATGAGGAGGGGGTTAATTGAAGGTCAATAAACCATTTGTCCTTTGCCAGAGTGTAAACTACTTTATATGAAATATCGTCAGCCAGTCCTTGATAGACTAATTGATTGGTGCTTCTGGTAACAGCAAACTGGCCGCCGGAAGCCTTACCAACGAGTGGATAGACTTTGTAATTACAATCCTCTCTGATTCGTAAAAAGATATTATGTGCCATGGTATCAACATGATTAGGAAAGAGCTGGTTAATATACAGATCCTGTACGGATAAACTTCGTATATCACCGGTATGAAGCACTTCTAATCGGGTGTTGCTGGTTTGTAAAAACATGTGAGCCTCCTAGGTTCTATGATTCCTTAAAGTTGATTGACGCATTTCAATATGATAAGGAACATAGTTATGATTTTCTACTTTTTTTCCTTTTACTATATCCACGAGCAAATTAACCGCCTGATTTCCGATTTCATAGAAATTCTGTGCGACGGTGGATAGCTGGGGTTTGATATGCTGTGTGAAGCTTAAGTTATCAAAGCCGATGATGGAAATATCCTCCGGCACCCGGTAGCCTAATTCCATACAGGCATCCATAACGCCAACCGCCATAAGGTCGGAAGCACAGAAAAAGGCTGTGATCTCCGGGTGGTATAGCAGATAGTTTTTGCTGAGCATATAAGCATTTGCTTTTGAATAATCGCTTTCAATTACATGAAGGGGCAGCCCCCTTGCATTCATTCCTTTCTTGTATCCTTCTAAGCGGTCCAAAGCAACGGAAGAATGCAGGTTTCCCGAAACAAAGGCAATGTGGTGGTGATTTAGTCCGGACAAAATATTTACCACTTCGATGCAGGCACTTACATTATCCACAGAGATGTTGGTAGCTTTTTTACCGGATAAATCGATATCGATAAATACACAGGGCACTTCACTGTTAATCAGTTTATCAAGCTGCGGATCATCCTGGTCAAGCCCATGGATGATGAGCCCTGCCAGATTATTGGAACGGCAGAATTGAACAAAATTTTGATTATTACGCTCCACCGTATTCGTAGTAAAGACTAAAATCCGGTATCCAAGGGATTCTGCATTGTTAAAAATACCATTGATAATACGAATCAGGTATTCATCCTGAATGGTTTTGCTTTCCAGCATGGAAAAAACCACGCCGATCGTCTCGGTAATACCGCGAGCCAATTGGGAAGCAGAATGGTTTGGAAAATAGTCTAATTCCTCCGCAATCCTTATCACACGCTGACGTGTCTCTTCGCTGACCCCTTTTCTTCCGTTAAATACTTTCGAAACAGTGGCTACGGATACGCCGGCCATTTCTGCAACATCGTTTATTGTTTTCATTATGATCTGATCTCCTTATCAATTTACGATTTTAAATATCACTTCTCTCTATTTTAAACAAAATTGATAAAAATTTCATCCTCTAATAAACGATTATCGGTATTTATTTGGATAAATTCGCCCT
>DOWG01000246.1:0-1012 GCA_003519685.1 Lachnospiraceae bacterium | reverse complement strand
TCCGGTCATAGAGCGGTTTGCCATGGCGATAGACATGAAAGTCTTTGTCGATATCATCCATATTAATTAGGTAGAGAAACCGTTCGCCCTCTGCATTGACCGTCTCCGTCATGAATACACCGACACCCGGAGTCGTAATGTCGTGGCTGAGGGATCTTTTCAGATCCAGCAGCTTCCAGATACGTTCAAAAAAGGCTAAATTGCAGCGGACGGAGGTCGAAAGCACAACAACCCTTCCGGCTCCGACCGGCTTATAGAAGCCGCATACCTCATTGGAGACATATACGGTGAGTAAGGTTTGTGCGCCTTCCACCGCATAGGTTTCGTAATAGTCTACGTTGAATTCCGGGAAATCACCGACCGGTCCCTCCGGAACGATGGAGAGCTGGTGCCTCATGGCGGGCTTTGCCTTCGTTAAATGAACGGCACCGATGGCTTTCGCAAGCAAGGTGCACGCTTCCCCTAATTCGTTATAGCGCGGGAGCTGCCCCTGCAGCAGGAGCGATCCGCCTTCCTTCATATAGTCTGCCAACTTCTTCTGCAGATGTTCTGCCATATAAGCGGAAGAGGAGATAATTAATCCCTTTACACCGGAGTCCAGAGCGCTGTTTTGCACATCAATCGTATTCAGCTTGGTACCCATAAGCAAGGCGGCGCGGACCGAGCTTTCCCATGCGATATTGCGGTTTTCCTGCAGGTTGTTATATTTTTCACGGCACTTTACTGCCTGCTCATAACTATATTCCGTCATATAATAATCGGGAATGAACCCATAATAGACCGGATCATAATCGATAAAGCAGGAAGCATGCTTATCGGAAAGTGCCATAAACTGCCGGATCACACGTTTCATTCTGGGGTAGGTGTAGCTTTTGATCCCCGTCGGGCCGATTGGTGCCGCAAAACCATGGGTCTCCCCGGTTGTAGCGATCCGGTCATTCCCGTCATCTAAGGAATCCGGGAAACGGTAATTGGTGCCGCCGCAGAAAAGGTAATCATTTAAGAATTTATT
>DOWG01000155.1 GCA_003519685.1 Lachnospiraceae bacterium | reverse complement strand
TTCCTATTACTTAAGTTTTTCCTTTTCTTGCGCAAATTGATGAAGACGATTTGTTAGAAATGCTTTTGACACCTCAATCAATAATAAAAATTAGAATAGGAAGTGTACTATGTATAAAATAGATTTCAACAAACCATGCCGGATACATTTTATCGGTATTGGCGGTATCAGTATGAGCGGATTTGCAGAGTATCTACATAACATCGGATTTAAGGTCAGCGGATCTGACAAACAGAAAAGTAAAATCACCGAGCATTTATCCAGTCTGGGTATTGACGTCCAATACGGACAAAGACGCGCAAATATTACCCCGGATATAAAATTTGTCGTTTATACGGCTGCCATTGCCAAAGATAATGAGGAGTTCATGGAGGTACAGAGGCAGGGTATCCCCTTACTCAACCGTTCTGAACTGATCGGCCAGCTGATGACGAATTTCAATAATGCCATCGCGGTATCCGGTACCCACGGTAAGACAACGACCACCTCGATGCTCTCACAGATCTTTATCGATGCCAATCTGGATCCCACCATCTCCGTAGGCGGAATCATGGAATCCATCGGCGGCAACATCCGTATGGGCAATTCAGAGCATTTTATTGTCGAAGCCTGCGAATACACCAATACCTTTTTGGATTTCTTTCCAAAGAGAAGTATCATATTAAATATTGACGAGGATCATCTGGATTTCTTTAAGGATTTAAATGATATACGCAATTCCTTCCATGCCTTTGCAAAATTGCTTCCAAAGGATGGACAGCTTTTTATTAACGGAGAAATTGATCATTATGAAGACATTATTCAGGATGTTGACTGCGAGGTATTTACCTATGGTATTGCCGATCCGGCTTACCGTAAATCCGAACGGACCTTTGATTATGCGGCAGACAACATCGATTTTGACGATATGAGTGACGGAAGCTTTGATCTGTATTATAAAGGCCGGTTTGTAGACCGTATTCAGCTGGATGTGCTCGGTCTTCATAATGTTTCTAACTCTTTGCCCGCCATTGCGTTATCGATGCAGGTCGGCATTCCGATTGAGACCATCAAGAAGACACTCAAAACCTTTAAAAATTCCAAGCGGCGTTTTGAATATAAGGGCAGCATCAAGGGTGTAAAGATTGTGGATGATTATGCACATCATCCGACGGCCGTAACCGCTACGCTGTCTGCGGCACGGGCATACCCGCATAATACCCTCTGGTGTGTGTTCCAGCCCCATACCTATAGCCGGACCAAGCAGCATTTGAAAGAGTTTGCGCAGGCTTTATCCCTTGCCGATAAAATTGTACTGTCCGATATCTATGCATCCAGGGAAAAAGATCCCGGCGATATTTCCTCCCGAGATTTGGCCCGAGAACTCGAGCTTTTGGGGAAGGAAGTATACTATTTTCCTAGTTTTGATGAAATTGAAAACTTTTTATTGTCCCATTGTATGAACGGCGACCTGTTGATAACCATGGGTGCCGGAGACATTGTTTCCGTGGGAGATTCCCTTTTAGGATTGTAGTTATCCACGTTATCCACAGTATTATCAACATTTTACGTGAAAATATACTGTGGATAATTTTTTTATTCTATTTCATTCTACAAATATAGACTTTCCACCCAAAATATTCATGAATTCTATAGCGCTCCTTAATATCTTACATATATTTACATGTGGGTATGGCCGATCTATCCACATTATCCACGTTATCCACATTTTGGTTTATCGACCGAAAGCCCCGGAAATGCGCTATTTCCAGTTATCCTTTTCTATGCTATAATGTTGCAGAACTTAAAAATACTGCTAGAGGAGGATAGGTAAAAATATGAACAAGATATTAATAAACGCGCAAGGTATTTCTGAATTTACATTAATTCCAAATATCTTTATCGACAAATTTCTGCCTGCTGCGAATGGGGCATATGTAAAAGTTTATCTCTACCTGCTGCGTTGTTTCTCCGGAAGCTGCCCAGAAGTAACAATTTCCTCCATTGCGGATTGTTTAGACAACACGGAGAAAGACATCATTCGTGCCTTAAATTATTGGGAAAAGCTTCATTTGCTTTCCTTAACACGGAATATCAAGAAAGAAATTACAGAGATCACGCTGGTCGATCTACGTAATATGGATGCGGTCACCGATACACAGCCGGGTCAATTTGCCGGAAGAGTCAACAGGAATACCGAACTTACGAACTCCGACTCTGAGCTGGATGAAATAGCGGTTAGTATACATACGGAAACCAAACCGGTACAAAGGCAGAGTTATCCGCCTGAGAAAATTGCTCAGATGTCAGACAACGATGAAATTAAATGGTGCATGCATATTGTTGAGATCTATCTTGACCGGCCGCTGAAACCGATGGATGTACAACTCATCCTCTACCTTTACGAGGAGCTTCATTTTTCTGCCGAGCTCATCATGTACCTTTATGAATATTGTGTTTCCAAGGGAAAGAAGAACACTTCCTATATCGAGGCGGTTGCTCTTACCTGGGCAGAGGAAGGAATCGATACGGAGGAAAAGGCGAAGGAAGCCGCAGCCTCCTATAATGAGCATTTTAATGCCGTGAACAGAGCGTTTGGCATGAACCGGTCACCCGGACAGATTGAGCGGCAATACATAAAAAAATGGGTGGAAGTATTTAAGTTCCCCGATGATATCATTACGGAAGCCTGTAATCGGACGATATTAAGAACGCAGAAGCCGGACTTTAAATATACCAACAAAATTCTTGAGACCTGGTTCAAAAAAGGGGTAAAGGATCAAGCGGATATTGCAAAGCTGGACGAAGAATTCATGAAGAGCAACAATGCACACAACGCGCAAAACGCGCAAAAGGTAACTCCGATGGGAAAACCAAGTAACAACAAGTTCAATCAATTTCCTCAAAGAACCTATTCCGCTAAGGATTATGCTGATTTGGAACGGAAGCTTCTGAACAAGGGATTATAAAGGAGATTATGTACTATGGCAATTAAAAATGATCATTATAACCAAATTCTACGGGAGTATGACAATCGACAATTTGCCAACAAGCATGCGCTGGATAAACGGCGCGAGGAAGTATTTGCTGCGGTTCCTAAGATTAAGACTCTGGAGGATGAGATGATTTCTCTGGCTGCCGAAAGCGGCAGGAGAGCGCTCTTTGGTGACGAATCCAGCCTGACCGAATTAAAGGAAAAGACTTCTGCGCTAAAATCCAGGCAAATAGAGCTTCTCACCTTAAACGGTTATCCTTCCGATTATCTCGAGCTGCATTACCGGTGTAAGAAATGTAAGGATACCGGATTTATCGGAAATGAAAAATGCAATTGTTTTAAACAAGCCATAGCGGACTTAATCTATGACACTTCCAATCTCAAACAAACCTTAGTACAGGAGAATTTTAAGAACTTCTCCTTTCAGTACTATTCCGATGATTATGTTGACGAGACTACCGGGTTATCTCCGCTTTCTAACATGCAGAAGATTGTGGCAGTTTGCAAGAGCTACATCCGGCATTTTAAGAATCAGCATGACAATCTCCTGCTGACGGGGAATACCGGCGTCGGAAAAACCTACCTTGCAAATTGTATTGCAAAGGAGCTTTTGGACCGGGGCAATACCGTTATCTATTTGACTGCCTTTCGATTGTTTGATATATTAGAGAAGAATAAGTTTGGGAAAAATGAGGAAGATACTCACCTTGCTGCAAACCAGTTTGAATATATCCTGGATTGTGATTTACTTATTATTGATGATTTAGGAACCGAATTAAATAATGCATTTACTTCCTCTCAGTTATACTTGATTATTAACGAACGTCTTTTACGGCAGAAATCAACAATAATTTCTACCAATCTATCACTTGAAAATCTGAATACCAATTACAGTGAACGGGTATATTCAAGAATCATCAGCAGCTATGCCATTTGTCGAATTTTCGGAGAAGACATCCGCTTACATAAAGCAATTAATAATATAAAATAATATTATTAGTGAAAAGCTTCTTGACGAAACATATTGATAATGGTATAACTTTAAGTGCTTTTAGAAGAACGAACAATCAACTATATGGAGGGAAATGTAATGCCAAATGAGAAGATCCTAGAAACAATTCCTGTGGGAACGCTGGGCATCATTGCACTGGAAAGCAGTAAAACCTTAGGTCAGAAAGTGAATGATTATCTTGTAAAATGGCGTAACAGCAGGGAAAGTGAGCACAAAGGAACAATTGCATTTGCCGGTTATCAAAGAGATTCCTACCTGCTGAATGCATGTTGCCCAAGATTCGGTACTGGCGAAGCGAAGGGCCAGATTAAAGAGTCCGTTCGAGGATCCGACCTATACTTACTTGTAGATGTAACGAATCATAGCTTAACCTACACTGTTTGCGGAAAAACAAACCACATGTCACCGGACGATCACTATCAGGATTTGAAGAGAATCATTGCTGCCGTGGGCGGTAAAGCAAGAAGAATCACGGTTATCATGCCTTTTCTGTATGAAAGCAGGCAGCATAGACGCACATCCAGGGAGTCCCTTGACTGCGCTTTGGCTCTTCAGGAATTAATTCATATGGGTGTGGACAGTATCCTTACTTTTGATGCCCACGATCCCAGAGTTCAGAATGCAATTCCCCTTAGCAGCCTGGAGACGGTTACAACTACGTATCAATTTATTAAGGCTATGATAAAATACGTTCCGGATATTCGTATTGATGCCGATCATATGACGATCATCAGTCCGGATGAGGGCGGAATGTCAAGAGCCGTGTACTATGCAAACGTGCTCGGCCTGGATATGGGTATGTTCTATAAGAGAAGGGATTATACCCGAATTGTTGACGGCCGTAACCCTATCATCGCTCATGAATTTCTTGGTTCCGATCTTGAAGGAAAAGACATACTAATTGTCGACGATATGATTTCCTCCGGTGAAAGTATGCTGGATGTGGCAAACGAATTAAAAAGAAGAAAAGCCGGCAGAATTTTTGTTGCCGCTTCGTTTGGTTTATTTACAAATGGACTTGATAAATTCGATGAAGCTTACAACAGTGGTTTAATATACCGGGTTCTTTCCACAAACCTGATTTATCAAAGTCCGGAGCTTCTTCAGAAACCTTACTATATTAATGTAGACATGAGCAAATACATTGCCCTCCTTATCGATACCTTGAATCATGATAACAGCATAAGTGCTCTGCTAAACCCTATTGAGAGAATTCAGAGAATTATGAAGAAGCATCATGAGGATATTAAGAATAGACCGTGAATAAGTTCCCTTTAAATAATTTGAGTGTCATAAGCTAATTTATAGTTACTATTCACTTCATCAATTTGCTAGGAAGGCTTTTGGCACTCCTATTATTTGTCAATCTAACAGGCACTTCACTTTAGTTGCCCGCTTGGCTGTCCGGAGGAGTCTTCGCTGTCTCCGACCTCCAATCATCGAATTCAAAGGTCCGGTTCATTCCCCGGGTATGGATCTGATTCATGAAATCGTGCCAAATGGCTGCGGGATAGGAGGATCCGGACAAATTCTTCACGGTTTTCGGAAGATCATAGCCCACCCAGACACTGGTTGTATAGTACGGCGTATATCCGACGAACCAGCCGTCCTTTCTGTCATCTGTCGTCCCGGTCTTGCCGGCGCTTACGGTATTCTTAAGACCCAGGCCTTTTGCCGTACCATTTTTGATAACACCGGTTAACGATTCTGTCATGATCCGGGCAGCCCGCTTCTGATAGACCTGCTTTTCCTGAACCTCATCCCCAATCACTTCATTTCCTTCCGAATCCATGATTTTTACGATACAGGTCGGTTCTCGATAAGCTCCGTCGTTCTCTAGGGTCGAAAATGCCGCTGCCATTTCTACCGGACTGACGCCTATCGTAAAACCTCCGAGGGATGCCGCCGGATAGTAATCATTGGCATGTATTTTTGCAAAGTTCATCTGAAGAAGATAGGATAATCCCACGGACGGTGTCAATTCCTCGAAAAGTTTCCATGCAACCGTATTCTTAGATAGCTCAATGGCCCTCTGAAGCTTCATTTCCCCGGCATAATATCTCCCTGCATTGGAAGGACCGCCTTCAAATTTCTCGTCTACCACGATACTGTCCGGAGTATAGCCCCGTTCAAAGGAGGGGGTATAAACGATCAGCGGCTTTATGGCACTGCCCGGCTGGCGATAGCTTTGATAGGCCCGGTTCAGCGTGTATCCCTGGACCTTCTGCTCCCTTCCGCCGACGACTGCCACCACCCGGCCATTGTCATTATCAATACAAACGGCAGCTCCCTGAAGCTTATAAATTCCCTCCTCATTGACCTCCGTGAATCCCTTTAAAGCCTCATCCACGGACTTTTGTAATTGCTCCTGCTTCTTCATATCAATGGAGGTATAGATACGGTATCCCGCACGGAACAAGCTCTGTTGTATTGTATAATACAGCTCATTATAAGCCTCTTCATAGCGCTGCTTTGACTCCTCATTTGCAAAGGAATATTGAAATTCAAATCCCTGCTTTGCCATCAAAGCCTTAATCGCCGAATGGTAAACATAGGTCTCCACATAATTTTTCTTATCCAGCTTTGACTGTTTTAATTGGATCTTTTCCCCAACCGCCTGCTCATACTCCTGTTGATCAATCATTTGATCCTCTAGCATTTGTTTGAGTATTCTGTCCCGCCGCGCAATGGTATTTTCAAAATGTGTAACCGGATTATACCGGTTTGGATTATTCGGGATGGCACATAAAAATACAATCTTCGACAGGCTGAGCCCCGTTATGCTCTCTCCAAAATAACCGAAGCTTGCAGCCTGTATCCCATAATGCCCATTAGCAAAATAGATATTGTTAAAATAAAACTCCAGAATATCAAATTTACTGTACTTCTTCTCCAATTCCCTTGCAATAAAAATCTCTTCTGTTTTTCTTTCATATGTCACCTCATGGGTAAGAAATACATTCCGCGCAAGCTGCTGCGTTATGGTGCTTGCTCCCTGTGTTATCTTTCCTTTATTCTTTACCAGCGCCATTGCTGCACGAAAATTAGCAAGATAATCAATTCCGCCATGCTCAAGGAACTTACGGTCCTCGGACACCAGCATGGCATCGATCGCCTCCTCCGGAATATCTTCAAAATTAATATAATATACATCCTTTTCCGTTTTTAGCGTTGAGATCAGGTCTCCCTCGGAATCATATACCAGACTGGTCTGCGCGGCACGGAAGGTCTCCACTGTGGAATCACTGACGAGCTGCCTTGCCTGCGATTGCAGCTGCAATAAATCCTTGCCATAAGTATGATAAAAATAAAATATTCCGATTGCTATAATAAGTAAGAAAATCAAAAACACGATTCGAAGAGCAAACCGGACCGCCTGTCCTACACTTCTTCGTTCCCTTTTATAAGATTGCTTGCGACTATCTTTCCGCATTGTTTCAACCTCCGCCGGTCATATCCCGGTTCCTAACATTATAACTCCACATAATGATAAGGTAATTTTAATTCTTCCAGTATCTTTTGTTCCCTTTTATGGCAGGTAAATAATATTACCTGCTGCCGCTTTGATAGCTGCTGTATTGCCGCTCTTACCCGGTCTTCATCATAAAGCGCAAAACTGTCATCGAAAATCAAGGGCATCGTATTCTTTCCAAGGAGCAGGTCGGCTACTGCCAAACGCAGAGACAGATAAATCTGGTCGATGGTACCTGCGCTAAGCTTTTCAAACGGGAGATACGTTCCCTTCCACCCAACCTTAATATTCAGTTTCTCATCTACCTTAAGATCCGAATACTTATGATTGGTTACCTCACCAATCACATCGGACACTGCCGTATTTAACTGGTGTCCGAAGCTGTCATGGATGTCTAT
>DOWG01000161.1 GCA_003519685.1 Lachnospiraceae bacterium | reverse complement strand
CTGTTATTATTATTGTTGTTATAGCTGTTGTTATTATTGTTGCAGTTAGAAGGAATTTCTACCTTGAAGCCGCTGTTTTTTAATTTGGCAAGGATATCTTCAACAGAACCGCACTTAGAGAGGTCAACATTTCCGTATGCGATGACTTTGCCGTTTAATGTATAGCAATTTTGTTTGCTGTCGTATACAATCTCCTTAACTGTATCCGAATTAAGGACTGTTTTATTAGAAGCCGTATTGCTTGCAGGATTAATGCAGTTATTTGCTTTTTGACCATTTGCTGCAGCCGGAGTTATTTTGGTCGCCATAACAGGAATCACCTTCGCTGCTTTTACGGCAGGGGCTACTTTTTTCTGCTCCGTAACGGTTCCCTTTTTGTCGTTTTTTGTTTCTTTTGCAATCATTTTCGTAGCTTTATTTTTTGCATCTTTCTCGGACGGTATCTTTGTAATTGCTTTAGCGAGAAGAGCTTTTGCTGTTTCTTTCGTTGTTACTTCTGTTTGCTGTTCTGCTGTTTCGGTGTTAAGCTCTTTATTTAATTCATTCTTTATATTATAAGAATCTTGTTTTGCTCCTAATGCACTGGCACCGAACAGGGATAATAGCAATGTACATGCGGTTGTGACAATGAGTTTTTTCATTTCGTGTACCTCCTTTATTGGTTGTATCGGCTACATGCATAGCCTAACATAGGCGGAGTAAGGGGTTCAATAGTTAGATATTGGTCGCACTTCCTAGTCTTTCAAGATAGTTTCCTTAATACACCAGAAATATAGCAAATAGATCCATATTATTTTCCCTAGTTATCCAATGGTAATATCAGGGGCAGAATCCGCAGATGCCGTAGAATATGGGGTTACAGCTTATGAAAATACACATTTACAAATAAGAAAGCTGACTTTTTTAATTAAAAAGTTCATTTCAACTGGTACGAAGAATATGTTGCAAAGATTTTAAAAAAATATTACGAGAATATTAAGTACATCAGAAAAGGTAACAAGAAAAACAAGAAAAAAAGGTTATGCTTAACTAATTTACACGAAGGATAGTAATAAAAAGAGACTTGATTTTTTCTTTTCCATAGGAGTGGAAGGAATTCCATGATGTGAGAAAAACTATGCAGAAATAATGAAAATAAATATGAAATATTATATTGACATGGGAATACTGGAGTGTTATAGTGNNATTCGTATAACTACAACTGGAAATCAGTAATTGGCAAAGTAGCGATATAAATACAAATGCAATGATGGGACAAAAAATACGAATCGCTTAAGAGTTTAATATAACCCATGGCATTTATATCAGAATTTGATACTGCGGAGGTGAAGGAGTGAACATATTAATTAGTAATTCCAGTGATAAACCAATCTATGAGCAGATAACAACGCAGATAAAGCAGATGATTATCAGTGGGGAATTAGAAGCCGGCTGCCTGCTTCCCTCCATGCGGATGCTGGCAAAGGAGCTGCGTATCAGTGTGATTACTACCAAACGAGCCTATGATGATCTGGAACGGGATGGTTTTATCTATACGGTTATCGGTAAGGGCAGCTTTGTTGCTGAGAAAAATATGGAGTTCATTCGGGAGGAACAACTGAAAATAGTTGAGGAGTATCTTGGAAAAGCAGCTGCCGGAGCAAAAGCCGGAGGTATCAGTTTGGAGGAAATGCAGGAAATACTGCAAATTATTTATGAGGAGGAAAGATAGTATGGCAGAGGTATTCAGCGGTAAAGATGCCATTGTTGTTCAAGATTTGACAAAGCGGTATGATAATTTTACCTTAAATAAGATTAGCTTTCATGTTCCGATGGGGACGATCATGGGTTTTGTCGGTGAAAACGGTGCGGGAAAAACGACAACCATTAAAGCAATTTTAGGCCTGATTCATACGGATGGAGGAAAGATATCCGTCCTTGGATCCGATTCCAGGGATGTTCCCAAGGAGAAAAAAGCATGGATCGGCGTAGTTCTTGATGGCAGTAATCTGCATGAAAATCTGAACCTAAGGGATATTAACTTTATTATGAAACGGATTTATCCGAGTTGGGAAGAAGCAACCTTCTTTGCCTATGTTAAGAAATTCAATCTGCCGGATAATAAGAATATCAAGGAGTTTTCCCGTGGCATGAAGATGAAATTATCGATTGCAATTGCTTTATCCCATGGGGCGAAGCTGCTCATATTAGATGAAGCAACCAGCGGATTAGATCCGATGGTCCGTGATGAAATTCTGGATATTTTCCTCGAATTTATACAAGATGAGGAACACACCATACTTCTATCCTCCCATATCATCAGTGATATTGAAAAAATCGCGGATTATGTAACCTTTATTCATAAAGGCAGCATTGTATTTAGCGAAAATAAAGATGATCTTATCTATCAGCATGGTGTCATTCACTGCAGGAAAGAGGAAGCCCGGCAGATTGATCCGTCCTATATTGTGGGTATCCGGGAAAATAGCTACGGAGCGGAGGTCCTTATCCAGAATAAGGATGCGTTTCAGAGAAGGTACCGCCAGTATCAGATTGAAAGAACCTCAATCGAGGAAATTATGCTGTTCGTCAGCCGGGGAAAGGAGAGGATGTAAAAATGTACGGTTTGATTTGGAAGGATATCATCAATTTAAAAAGATATATAAAAATATTTGCTGTTTTCTTTCTTGTCTATGGGTTCATGGCATTTGCGCAGAAGGATATCAGCTTTATTACCGGAATTTTTACCTTAATGTTTGCAATCCTGACAATGAGCACCTACTCCTATGATGAAATGTCCCAATGGGATGTCTATGCCCTTACTATGCCGATAACAAGGAAGGATATCGTTCGGGGAAAATATATGCTTATGCTCCTGCTTGTGCTGTTTGGATCCATCTTCAGTGCGGTATTTGCAATCCTGATCAATGCAGTGATCGGGTCGGAAAATATATTTGCAGGGATAGGCGCATCTTTTATAGGAGCAGCTGTTGTAATTCTTTTCTATTCTATCCTGCTTCCGTTTATTACAAAGCTGGGAATTGAAAAGGCGAGAATTATCCTGTTTGTAGTATGTATGGTTCCGTTTTTAATTGTGCTTTTCATAAAGAAAGCAGTGAATACCGGAGTAGTCAGGGTACCGGATCAAATGCTGCAATTTTGTGAGACAGCCCACCAATACCAGTATTTGCTAATGCTTGTTGTATTAGTTGTGTGCTTAAGTATTTCCTATTTCATATCCTTACAAATATATCATAAGAAGGAGTTCTAGTACGTTCACCTTTCTCCATATAGTTCATAAAGTATTATATGAAATATTATGGAAAGGAATCTGAAATTGTATAGAGATTATTATAATCAAGATAGAAATGATTCAGGAGAATCGGCTTCTGTAAAAAATCAGCAATTTTTCCCCGGAGGCTTTCCCGGGCAGCAGCCACCGGGACAAACGAGGCCGCANNGGGGCCGACGAGGCCACAACCAGGGCCGACGGGACCGCCGCCGGGGCAGATGAGAGCACCAACAGGTGCACCGCCTAATTTCACCCCGGAATTACCGAGAGCGGAACGAGAGCAGCTGCAGACACCGTTTGGAGGACCCCAGGGACAAAGGGGCCACAGACCGAGAGATTTAAGAAGATGTTTAAATCGATTCACATATATATGGTTAGTCAATGGCAATAGTTTCTGGTTTTTCCCGGTTTTCCAATCCGGTCAGCAAGTAATCGGATTCCGCTGGAGGCGGGGAAGCTGGGTATATGATAGAATTAGTACAAGGAGAATTCTCTTTCATCAGTGCTTCTAGCTGGGTTTCAAATTATAACGGCGAATGACTTTTTATCGTAGAATGGCAAATCAAGTAAAAAATTTCGAACAGCCTCTGTTAAAAACAGGGGTTGTTTTTTATAAAAAAATCACGATATTACTATACCTTTTCATTAAAATAAGATATAATATAGTTAGTAAACAAAATAGCAATAGTATTCCAATTCTCTGATAATGATATAGATACGCTTTTATCATATGATAGACTTTATTAGGGGTGTGAACCGTAGGAACCAACATAATAAATATACAGGAAAAGAGGCACAGGATAATGAACTGGGGAAAAGCATGGTTAAATTACAAAAAGGTTACTTGTAAGGAAGAGACGAAATTACTTGAGAAGATTTACTATTTTCAAGAGGATCCTATCATTGTCAATGCAGCAGCGGAACTAGAGACTGCCTTAACAAAAATGCTGGGGATTTCCGTAATAAGCCGGCGGATAGAGAAAGGGGAAGAAGCAAATCTTCCTTCCGGAGTGATTCTTAAGGCGGAAGAATCAAGTTCCCTTGCGAAGGAAGGCTATAGAATCACTCGTGCAGAGAATAAAATTTTTATTGAGGGAAAAGAACCGGCAGGAGTGCTCTATGGAGTATTCCATCTGATCCGGCTGGTCGGCTGCGGAGAAAGCATAGAAAAGCTTGCCATAGAGCAGGCTCCGTCCAATCCGAACCGTATGCTGAACCATTGGGATAATATCGATGGTTCCATTGAAAGGGGCTATGCTGGCAAATCCATTTTCTTTGATCAAGAGAATATTCTTCTGAATGATCGGACAAAGGATTACGCAAGACTCTGCGCTTCGGTCGGTATTAATGGAGTTGTTATCAATAATGTAAATGTAAAAGGAGCTGCAACCGAACTGATTACCAAGAAATATCTTCCGCAGTTAAAGCGTATGGCGGATATTTTTCATGGGTACGGAATCAAGTTGTTCCTCAGCCTGAATTTTGCTGCTCCAATGGAAATCGGAGGGCTTACTTTGGCAGATCCGCTGGATCAGCAGGTAATCACCTGGTGGAAGGACGCATTCAAGGAAGTATATGAGTATATTCCGGATTTTGGCGGCTTCTTAGTAAAAGCGGATTCCGAAGGAAGACCCGGTCCCTTTACCTATCGTCGAACCCACG
Source organism: Lachnospiraceae bacterium (assembly GCA_003519685.1). Classification (GTDB taxonomy): domain Bacteria; phylum Bacillota; class Clostridia; order Lachnospirales; family Lachnospiraceae; genus Mobilitalea. The sequence goes on along the minus strand of DOWG01000161.1, from coordinate 115 downwards.
CCGAGGGAGCGAACATGCTCGCAGAAATAATCAGGCCTTATGGCGGTATTATTATCTGGAGATGCTTTGTATATAACTGCAAGCAGGATTGGAGGGATAAATTAACCGATCGTGC
>DOWG01000160.1:5429-8937 GCA_003519685.1 Lachnospiraceae bacterium | reverse complement strand
CTATGATTATGAAGAAACCGTTGAGGCAGTGCAGAAGGTATTTGGAATTTCCTCCATCTGCCCGGTGGTTGTCCTCGATAGCTCAGATTGGGACGATCTGACCCGGGGAGTAGGGGATTATGTGGAGGCATCGTATCCGGACCGCCGTATCACCTTTAAGGTAGAGGCAAAACGTGCGGACAAGAATTATCCCAGGACCTCTCCGGAGATTTGTGCGGATATGGGCGCGTATCTTTTAAAACGCTTTCCTGAGATGAAGGTCGATGTGCATGAGCCGGACGTAAAATTCACCGTGGAGGTTCGTACGAAGTCCTATGTGTATTCGATCAATCTTCCGGGTCTTGGCGGAATGCCGGTTGGAACCAACGGAAAAGCAATGCTGTTATTGTCCGGAGGAATTGACAGCCCGGTTGCCGGCTATATGATAGCAAAGCGCGGCGTCAGTATGGCTGCCACTTATTTTCATGCCCCGCCGTATACCAGTGAAAGAGCAAAGCAAAAGGTTGTGGATCTAGCAGAGAAGATCGCAAAATATACCGGTGAAATGAAACTCTATGTGGTTAACTTTACGGATATACAGCTCTATATCTATGACCAATGTCCGCATGAGCAGCTAACCATTATCATGCGAAGATACATGATGAAGATCGCGGAAAAGCTGGCAGAGAAAGAAGGCTGCCTTGGACTGGTAACCGGAGAGAGTATCGGACAGGTGGCAAGTCAGACGATGCATAGTCTTGCGGCAACCAATGAGGTATGTACCATGCCGGTGTACCGGCCTTTGATTGCTTTTGATAAGCAGGATATTGTAGAAATTGCGGAGAAGATCGATACGTTTGAGACATCTATTCAGCCGTTTGAGGATTGCTGTACCATCTTTGTNNAATCTGGAAGAGAAAATCGATGCGATGGTGGAGACGGCAATCAATACTGCAGAGTGTATAACGGTAGGTGCGTAAGTTTGCAGCAAAGAGATAAAAAAAGGGGTTGTCTTACGACAACCCCAAGATAAATATTCATTTACAACTATCCAACGATATAAGGTTTCAGTGTTGTGAGAATTTGATCCAAATTTTCTTCACTATGAATATTTAAATCAATTACCTTGGATAGATCAAGACTAAAGATACCCATTATGGATTTTGCATCTATCACATATCTTCCGGAAACCAAGTCAAAATCGGAATCAAATTTTGTAACATCATTAACGAATGCTTTAACCTTATCGATTGAATTTAAAGATATTTTAACTGTTTTCATAGTAACAAATTCCTCCTTCATTAAGTATATGTATATACTATATTTTAACATATTAAAAGTCAATAGACAATGTTCATAAAAATATGCAAAAAACTTGTACTGTTACGCTCACACCCCTGTAACTTCTGGGAGGATAAAGGAAGCGGGAAAACAAAAGCAATAAGTTTAGAAAGGATAAGCTACGATAAATGAAAAAAACAGCAGCATTTTTAAGCCTTGGCTGTAAGGTGAATTCTTATGAAACAGAGGCTATGAGGGAAAGCTTTGTGTTGGCCGGCTATGACATTGTTGATTTTAAGGAGCAGGCAGATGTCTATGTAATTAACACTTGTACGGTAACCAATGTCGCCGACCGCAAATCACGTCAGATGCTGCATCAGGCCAGGAAGAGAAATCCGGAGGCAGTCATCGCGGCAGCCGGCTGCTATGTACAGGCGGCAGAGGAAACTCTGCTAAAAGATAGCAGCGTGGATATCGTGGTGGGAAATAATAAAAAATCCGATCTTGTTTCTCTGGTGGAGCGTTACCGGACAAATCAAAAGAAAGAGGAATTTGTCGTTGATATTGGTAAAGAAATGGACTATGAGAGGCTTAATGTAAGCTCTACCATGGATAAAACCAGGGCTTTTATTAAGATTCAGGACGGCTGTAACCGTTTCTGCTCCTATTGCATCATTCCCTACGTCCGGGGAAGGGTTCGAAGCAGGAAGGCGGAGGACATTCTGGATGAGATGAAGCATCTGGCGGATAAAGGGTATAAAGAATTTGTTCTGACGGGAATTCATATCTCTTCCTACGGTACCGATTTAAGGCTGCCGGAAGAGGAGGAGACGATGCCGCTGGCAAAACTGATTATAGATGCCGGCAGGATCGATGGGATTGAGCGAATCCGCCTGGGATCCCTGGAGCCGGGAATTATTACGGAGCCATTTGTTCAGGCAATCGCAGGGGTAAAGCAATTCTGCCCGCATTTTCATCTATCCCTGCAAAGCGGAAGTGATTTGGTGCTGAAACGGATGAATCGGAAATATTCTGCGGAGGAGTACTATGAAAAAGTTCTTCTGTTGCAAAAATACTTTCTTCATCCTGCATTTACAACCGATGTAATCGTCGGATTCCCAGGTGAAACGCAGGAGGAATTTGCAGAAACATTGCAATTTGTAAGAAAGATAGGTTTTTCCCATATCCATGTCTTTAAATATTCCAAAAGAGCCGGTACGGTAGCGGCTAAGATGCCGGATCAGGTTCCGGAGGAGATAAAAACGACAAGAAGCAACGAGCTGATTGCAGTGGCAGCATCTATGGCAAAGGAATATAAAGAGTTATTTATGGGAAGAATAGAGAAAATCCTTTTGGAGGAAGAGATTGTTATTGGAGGTAGGAAATACCAGATCGGGCATAATGAAAGATATCTTAAGCTAGCAGTCGAAAGTGATGAAGATTTGACGAATACGATGGTACCGGCCAGGATAATAAAGAATTTGACTGACGAAATATTGTATTGTGAAATAACTCATTGAAATTTTTCTCTAAATATATTAATATAATACTAAATATAGATTCAGATGATGGAAGAAATTTCATTCGTTTATTTTATAATAAAAAGGAAGTGAAACAATGCAGAAATTTAACAATACACAATATTTTAAAGTGCAAAAAGAGCCTGAGGTATTTGTAAGAGATGTAATTCATTCCGTTTATGATGCATTATCTGAAAAAGGATATAATCCTATGAATCAGATTGTTGGATATGTAATGTCTGGAGATCCGACCTACATAACGAGTCATAAAGGTGCTCGCAGTCTGATTATGAAGGTCGAACGAGACGAGATTATCGAGGAATTGTTACGTTTTTACATTGCCAATGAGATTAATAAACCAGGCAACGGCAGGTAAAATATGCCGGTCACAGACGAGGCGGCAGGGCAGGCGCTTAAATAGCAAAGGCAGCTATTCTTCACCAAGCGAATTAATTCGCTTTGCAAATGTTGAGCTTACAGCCCGAAATTTACAAGCTTTGAAGAAAGGCATGATGATTATTATGAGGATTATGGGGCTGGATTATGGTTCTGTGACCGTTGGTGTTGCGATTAGTGATGAATTGCTGCTGACAGCGCAGGGAATCGAAGTGATACGGCGTAAGCAGGAGAATAAGCTTCGCCAGACACTGGCAAGGATTGAAAAATTGATTCAGGAATACGATGTGAATAAGATTGTTTTGGGCTATCCGAAGCATTTAAACAATACC
>DOWG01000160.1:3140-5265 GCA_003519685.1 Lachnospiraceae bacterium | reverse complement strand
ATTATGGATAAGAAGGCAGATGAGATAATTTTAACCTCGGACGACGGGGAAGAAGTCGCTTTTCATGTAGTGGAACAGACCAGACTGGGAGGAAAGAATTATCTTCTGGTCAGTACGGCGCAAGAGGATGAGGCGGAGGCTCTCATTTTAAAAGACATCTCGGCGGATACCGACGAGGAAGCGATCTACAGCATTGTTGAGGATGACGACGAACTGGATGCGGTAGCTGGAGTTTTTAGTGAATTGTTAGAGGATATTGATTTGGATTTTTAAATTTATGAATGAATTATATTAAATGCATGGATTAATGATTAGATGAAACTAGGTGGGAATATGCCTGACAATCAGGAGCAGTTTAAGTATTTATTAAAACAGAACGGACTTAAAGTGACTACCCAGAGAATAGCGATTCTGGAAGTGTTAAATAGTAGACCGGGCGAACATTTAACCGCAGAGGAAATTTACGATTTTGTCAGGGTAAAGTACCCTGATATTGGTCTGGCCACCGTTTACCGAACGATTCAAATGCTATCGGAACTTAATTTAATTGATAAACTAAGCTTGGATGATGGATATGTGCGATATGAAATCAGCAAAAATGACACGGAGGAAACCGGTCACCATCATCATCACTTGATATGCCTTGATTGTGGTAATATTTACACTTTTCAAGATGATCTGCTGGAGACATTAGAGATGCGGATTAAGGAAACCCTTGGTTTTGAGGTGGTAGACCATGAGGTAAAGCTCTATGGACACTGTAAGAAATGCAGGGGCGATTGAAAATACATGGTAATCTAATATTATAGCATGCACTTAAATAATGGATAGAAAGTTTACATAAAACCATTGGAGGTGCAATTTTGAAAGAAAAGGAACAGAAAAAAAAGAACATAGCAGAGGTACAGGGAGTTAAAATTATTCCCCTTGGTGGATTAGAACAAATAGGTATGAATATTACGGTAATTGAATACGAAGACAATATCATCGTAATTGATTGCGGATTATCCTTCCCGGAGGATGAAATGCTGGGAATTGATATGGTAATACCGGATGTCACTTACCTAAAAGAAAATATTGATAAAGTGAAAGGGTTTGTAATTACCCATGGTCATGAGGATCATATTGGGGCGCTTCCCTATGTTTTAAAGGATGTTAATGTACCAGTTTATGGTACCAAACTAACCATCGGACTGATTGAAAATAAGCTGAAGGAAGCTAATATGCTAAAAAGTACGAAACGGAAAGTGGTAAAATACGGGCAGTCCATTAATCTGGGATGCTTTCGTATTGAGTTTATTCGTACAAATCATAGTATTGCAGATTCGGCGGCTCTCGCCATTTTTACACCGGCCGGGATTATCTTCCACACCGGAGACTTTAAGGTTGATTTTACACCGGTTTTTGGAACGCCGATCGATCTTCAGAGAATCGGTGAGATCGGTAAGAAGGGCGTGCTCGCTCTTTTATGCGACAGTACCAATATCGAACGTCCCGGATACACCATGTCGGAGCGTACGGTAGGAAAAACATTCGATAATATATTCGCGGATTATTCCCGTTCAAGAATTATTGTAGCAACCTTTGCATCTAATGTTGACCGGGTGCAGCAGATTGTTAATTCCGCAGTAAAATATAAAAGAAAAGTGGTTATTGAAGGACGAAGTATGATTAATGTGGTAACCACGGCTGCCGATATCGGTTACATTAATATACCGGACAATACGCTGATTGATATTGAGCAGATGAAGAATTATACGGATGATCAAATCGTAATGATCATGACCGGCAGCCAGGGAGAATCCATGGCGGCATTATCCCGTATCGCAGCCTCCATCCACAAAAAGGTATCGATCAAGCCGGGGGATGTGGTAATATTAAGTTCCAACCCGATTCCGGGAAATGAAAAAGCGGTATCCAAGGTAATCAATGAATTATCCATGAAGGGTGCCAAAGTAATTTATCAGGATACGCATGTGTCCGGTCATGCCTGCCAGGAAGAGGTCAAATTGATCTATTCCCTGATTAAGCCGCAATATGCAGTACCGGTCCATGGGGAATACAGACATTTGATCCGCCATGCGGAAATTGCGGAAATGATGGGAATTCCGAAGGACAATATTTT
>DOWG01000160.1:0-3130 GCA_003519685.1 Lachnospiraceae bacterium | reverse complement strand
GGCAATATCGTACTTCGGGACAGGCAGCATCTGTCCGAGAACGGTTTGATTATTGTAGTGGTATCCTTAGAAAAATACAGCAATCAGGTTCTTGCAGGTCCGGATATTGTATCGCGCGGCTTTGTGTATGTGAGAGAATCGGAGGACCTGATGGAAGAGGCAAGAGTAGTTGTGGAAAAAGCCCTGGATAAAGCTCTGAGTAAAAACAACACAGACTGGGGTAAGATGAAAGCAGAAATCAAAGATTCCTTAAGTGATTTTATCTGGAAGAGGACCAAGAGAAATCCGATGATATTACCGATTATAATGGAAGTATAAGCTAAGCTGATTGATTGGTAAGGTAAAAAGGGATGATTAGTAAAGAGAGGTATACAATGGCTACGAAATCCACATCCGTAAAAGCAACTTTGAAAATAACAAGCTTTATTATTCGCTTGTTGATGAATATAATGTTCTATATTCTGGTGATTTTTCTAATCGTGGCGATTAGCAGGAAAGCATTTCAATTCGCTTATCAGCTCTATGGCCCTGTTATAGTGGAGGAAGCGCCCGGCAAAGATATTATATTTCAAATTAAAAAAGGCGAATCCTCCATGGATGTCGCAAGCAAATTAGAACGGAATCGGGTCATTGTCAGTAAATACTCGTTCTATGTAAAAACAAAGCTTCAGGGTGCAGAAATCATGGCAGGAACCTATGAGATAAATTCTGCTATGACCTATGATGAGATATTAAATACCATAACCGATTATTCCAAATCCATCATACAGGATGCGGATGTTGAAAAAAACAAGGACGAAGCCGATAAGGACGCGAAAACAGATCAAGGCGAAGCCGATAAGGCTACGAAAACAGAACAAAACGGATCTGACGAAAATACGAAAACAGGCCAAAACGAATCCGATAAGAATACGAAAACCAAGAAAGACAAATCCAATAAATAAACTCATTGTCCCCTCCTGTTGCGGAAGAAAGAGCTTCTATGGCACATAGGCGAAAGCTTTTGTGCCATAATAAGCTATGCGGAAGCAATATGCGGGGACCGTTGCTGTAACGCTGCAAAACAGAGAGTTTCGCAATTGAAGATTGGCTTTTGACCCCTCAAATAAGCAGGGAAGGAACGAAAAATTATATGATTGGGAATGATAGAATAACGGATTATATTAATTCTCTGGCAAAGGAGCTTCCTACGGAGCTTCTTCATTTGGAGAGAGAGGCAATCGAGAATCATGTTCCGATTATTAAAAAGGACACCCAGGGGTTACTTCGGTTTTTGCTAAAGGTACATCAGCCAAAGCAGATTCTGGAGGTGGGGACAGCGATTGGATTTTCCGCTCTCCTTATGGGGGAATATACGATGGAGGACTGCCAGATTACTACGATTGAAAAGGTTGCGATGCGGCTGGTGGAGGCGGTCAAGAACTTAGCGGATCCCCGATTCCCGCAAAAGGATAAGATCACATTGCGCGAAGGGGATGCCCTGGAGATCTTAAAGGATCTGGTCCAGGAGAAAAGAAGCTATGACTTTATCTTTCTTGATGCCGCAAAAGCACAATATATGGCATTCCTGCCGGAGCTGATGCAGCTTCTTTTGGTAGGAGGAATGCTGGTTACGGACAATGTTCTGCAGGATGGTACAGTGATTAATTCCAGGTACAGCATCACCCGAAGGGATCGTACCATTCATACTAGGATGCGGGAATATCTGTATACCATAACCCATCGTGAGGATCTCGAAACGGTAGTTCTTCCGGTCGGTGACGGGGTAGCGATCAGTAAGAAGCTTTAAATATTAATCTCGCATTTGAGCGAGGTTTTGGCATACCCCAAAACATGGGTGTCAATACAAAGAGTAGGTTGAATGGAAAGAGAGAGTACTATGATAGAAGATAGAAAGAAACCGGAGCTGTTAATTCCGGCTGCGAATTTGGAAGTACTTAAGACTGCGGTGATGTACGGGGCGGATGCGGTGTATATCGGCGGGGATATGTATGGACTGCGGGCAAAGGCGAAGAATTTTTCCATGGAGGAAATGCAGGATGGCATCGCATTTGCCCATGCCCATGGGAAGAAGGTCTACGTTACCGCGAATATTACCGCACATAATAGAGATCTGCCCGGGATAAGAAAATATTTTCAGGAATTAAGAGCTTTTGGTGAAAACAGACCGGACGCTATCATTATTTCCGATCCGGGTGTTTTTATGATCGCGAAGGAGGAGCTCCCGGAGTGTGAGCTTCACATCAGCACCCAGGCAAATAATACGAATTATGAGACCTATCGCTTCTGGCACAATCTGGGAGCCACCAGAGTAGTATCTGCCAGGGAATTATCTTTGCAGGAATTATCCGAATTGCGTGCGAATATTCCGCCGGAGATGGAGATTGAGACGTTCGTACACGGAGCCATGTGTATCGCGTATTCCGGGCGGTGTCTGCTGAGTAATTATTTTACCGGGCGGGATGCCAATCTGGGAGCCTGCACTCACTCCTGCCGATGGAGGTACCATATTGTGGAGGAAACAAGACCGGGGGAATACCTGCCGATTGAAGAGAATGAGAGAGGAACCTATATCTTTAATTCCAAGGATCTTTGCATGATTGAATACATTCCGGAGCTTGTGAAAGCGGGGATCAACAGTTTTAAAATCGAAGGCAGGATGAAGACGGCACTCTATGTTGCTACGGTAGCCAGAACCTATCGGAAGGCAATTGATGAGTTCTTCGCAGATCCGGAGCTTTACAGGGAGCATAAGTCCCTCTACATGGAGGAAGTAAGAAAAGGAGTGAACCGCCAGTTTACGACCGGCTTCTTCTTTCACAAACCAACGCATGAGGATCAGATCTACGAGCATAATACGTATGAGAAAGCCTATACCTATCTGGGAACTATTCAAGAGGAAAAGAACGGCTTCTATATGCTGGAGCAGAAGAACAAATTTTCGATTGGTGAAGAAATTGAAATCATTAAGCCGAACGGCGATACGATAAAAGCAGCGGTGAAGAAGATTTTAGACGAGCAAGGAGAGGAAATGGAGAGCTGTCCTCATCCGAAACAAGCCATTTATGTGGATTTAGGGACAAAATTAGACTTGTTTGATATACTCAGAAGAAAAGAATAATTAGTCCTT
>DOWG01000049.1 GCA_003519685.1 Lachnospiraceae bacterium | reverse complement strand
TTATATAAAAAAGGAGAGGGTGTCAATGAAATCGAGAAAAATATTAACTATTTTACTAACGGTAATCTTGGCAATGAGTTTAGCACTTACCGGATGTGGTGGAGGAGAAAAAGAAACTGGTGGAGATAGTACTGATCCTACACCAACAAAGGCCGCAGATACTTCCAAGAAGGAGGAAGAGGTTAAGAAAGAGGAAATAAAAGAAACTAAGGCTGCAGACAAGATCGTCATTTTCCAGTCTAAGGTTGAGATCACAGATCAGTTAGAAGCATGTGCGAAAGCATATACCGAGGAAACCGGTGTTGAAGTTGAAGTATGGGGAACCACCGGTGACGATTATCTTCAACAGTTAAAGATCAAGTTAGGCAATAATCAGGGTCCTACCGTATTCTCCCTTGCTCCCGGTGCAGAGTCCCAAGAGTTAAAAGCTTACTTAGCGGATTTAAGCGATCTTTCTTTTATTGATAATATTGCGGCAAATATGGCGAATGAAATCGATGGTAAGGTGGTTGGTATCCCGTATACAATGGAAGGGTTTGGATTGGTTTATAACAAAGATCTGATTGATGCTTCCAAGGTAAACAATTACGATTCCTTTGTGAAAATGCTGCAGGATCAGAAGGCAGCCGGTATCAATGGCTTTAGTTTATCCCAGGAAAGTTATTTCCTAATCGGACATATTTTAAATACACCATTTGCATTACAGGCGGATCCGGTAGACTATATTAATAAGTTAGTAGCAGGTGATGTTAAACTTCAGGAGACACCGGAATTCGTAGAATTCGCTAAGTTCATGGAAGCAATCCGCGAATATACCAATAACCCTTTGGAAGTAACCTATGATAAGGAAACCGGTGATTTTGCAACCGGTAAGTCAGCTTCCATCCATCAGGGTAACTGGTGCTATGGCATGTTTAAGGATTATGATGTTACCTTTGACATGGGCATGATGCCATTACCGCTCATCGGTAATGATAAACTTGCAGTCAGCGTTCCTACTTGTTGGTATGTGAATTCACAAGCAACTGCTGAGGAAATCCAGGCAGGTAAAGATTTTATTAATTGGCTATATACAAGTGAAACCGGAGAAAAGTATATGATGGAAGAGTTTGGATTTATCCCGGTCGTATCGAATATGGAGAACCCGAATCTGGATCCTTTATCGCAGGCAGTTTCGGAATATGCCGCAGCAGGTAAGACTATCAGCTGGCCGATGAATCAGTGGCCTGCAGGTATCGTTGATGTATATCTAAAACCGGTTACCGAGGAGTTCTTCACAACGAATATGTCTGGAACAGACTTCCTGGCAAAATTAACGGATGCTTTTGTTCAGGCTGCCAATAAATAGGGGAATATAAGATAACATAATGAACCATCAGAAATCTAACATCTTCTTTATAAAGTTTAAGTTGATGTTAGATTTCTGCACTGTAAGGAGGCTAGTTTATGAGAAGAAAAAAGGATAAAGCCTGGTACGCACTATTTGTAATTCCATTGGCTTTTATATTCACAACCGTTGTAATCGTACCATTCCTTATTGGAATAGGATACTCCTTCGTTTCCTGGGATGGAATGCCGCTCAATGAAAAGGTTTTTGTAGGCATGAAGAATTTCAGCCGAATATTTTCTGATCAAAGATTTCTTACCTCTGCGTTGCATACGGTACTATTTACCCTGGTTTCGGTGGCTGTGATCAATGTGCTGGGGCTTATCTTCGCCTTGCTGGTTACCGGTAAATTACGAATACGAAATGCAGTCAGAACTATGCTGTTTATGCCGTACTTAATTGGCGGCTTGATCTTAGGATACATATGGAAGTTTATATTCACGGATGTGTTTAAAATGATTGGCGAGACAACCGGGTGGAATCATTTCTTCTTCAGCTGGCTCCTTAATCCAAAATACGCTCTGGCGGCAATGATTATTGTAACAACCTGGCAAATGGCCGGCTATATTATGATAATTTATATTAATGGTATTCAAGGCATACCGGAGGAGGCTGTAGAAGCGGCCAAAGTGGATGGCGCCGGTTTTTGGCAGACGCTTCTATATATAAAATTTCCTTTGATCATGCCTTCCTTTACGATTTGTCTTTTTATGACCTTATCAAACTGTTTTAAGATATTTGATGTCAATGTGTCTTTGACCGGCGGAGGGCCAAACAATACGACAGAAATGATGGCAATGAACATTTATAATGAAATTTTCTCCTTAAATAATTATGGATACGGACAGGCAAAAGCCATTATTTTCTTTATTGCGGTTGCCGCCATTACTTTAATTCAGGTAGCGATTACAAAGAAAAGGGAGGTGGAGATGCAATGAAACGTTTGGGGAAATTTTTACTGCAGGTCTTAATTGTTGCTTTCTGCCTTTTTTACCTGTTTCCTATCTATATTGTTGTTGTCAATTCGTTTAAAAACCGACAGGAACTTTATTCGAATATGATGGCTCCTCCAGAAACTTTCACCCTGGAGTATTATAAAACTGCCATGGAGAAAATGAACTTCTTAAGGGCTTTTGGAAATTCTCTTATCGTAACCATTGTTTCTATTGCAGTTATCGTGGTCTTGTCTTCGATGACCGTCTGGATGCTGGTACGCTATAACAGTAAGCTCAGCAAATTTATATTTGCTACCTT
>DOWG01000224.1 GCA_003519685.1 Lachnospiraceae bacterium | reverse complement strand
TAATTGCTGACTGAATATGTTCCTGAATAATAAAGATCTGGATAAAATAAAGAAAAAGGAATAGAAAGAACAGAAACAGCGGTAAACTCAAAGATGCCTCCACGGTCAAGGACGCTTCCTTTAACCGTTCTTTTCTTTGCTCTTTTTGAGATCTATTTTTTTGTACTTTTCTATTCTCTTTTCTCTCTTTTTTTCTTTGTTTTTTTCTTGCTTCCAACCAATTGGTCCACTTTTCGTTCGTATATTTTTTCAGAAAGCAATCACTTCCTCCTCTTACAATCATGGCAATTAACTAGGGTGCCAAATACTTGATGAAATCAGTTTTCAATGAACTTGTAAGTATGGGTATTATATTTTTATCCTGGCTCAGAATTACTCGTTACAATATACTAATAAATTTTCCTTTCGGGATAGCAGAGTTGACATGAGCTCCTCACTTCGTTCTAAATTGAATGATACTCTGAGAATGATGGGCTGGGATGTCCGTTCTTCTGGAAAAGTATAGAATTGATCATATAAATATTTTATAAGCAAATGATTTCTTGGAGAGAGACTTTTATTATTTTATTTTTATAAGATTTAATAGATAATTTCTGATATTCAATCAGCTATCTTTGTAAGCCTTTTGAATTAGGTTATTAGAAATGCCAGAAGAGCGGACATCCCAGACCATCCGCTTGAGACTTTTAAAAGAACGTTATAGGATATGTTTATTAGTAGCTGTAAGCAGCTTTTGCTTTGTATTGAAAACCGAGGGCATGCTTCCCAGAATACTTCTGTACAAATGGAAAGCCGGTGAATTTGGATCGAATGAGATATTGAGCTTCCGTTTCAAACCCATAGAGGCAGTTTTGAAAAGAAAAGCTATCCTTATAACGGAGATTTAAATTTTCCTCAATCAGATCCATGGAACGATAGATCAGACGCGTTTGATTTGCAAATAAAAGAAGGATGGATAGATAGCCGTGATAGGAAAGTGTCATCCCCCCGGTATCAGAAATGGTAAGTGCTTTCTTTTCAATGTTATCTCTTGTGAGTAAAGGCAGATCGTTTAGCTTCATTACCGCTTCCTTTTTTATGATCGGAACTTCTCTCCCCTTTAAGAGGGCACAGGTATCCGCCAAAGCTTCTGCAAAAGTCCACAGGATAAGAATCAATACCTGTGTGATGCTGATTAATATCGGCAAACCGGTAAAACCGACCATTGTAGCTGCTGCTACTTTCGCTTCCTCACAAATCCTCCTGTCTGTCAGAATTGTAACCAAATCTGCCGCCATACGGATCGCCAGAATTCTGGCAATGACCGAGGATAGATTACTTTCATCGGCCAGCTTCCCCGCAAGCAGATATTCTTGTTCATATAATAATGCGGATGGTTTTCTTGCATTCAAGTTCTCCCCTTCCTTTGGAAAAGCATAGAAGTGATTTTTCATATACTCCTGAAAAAGCAGGGTCATAGCAATATCATTGATGCCTTCTTCTATCCATGCCATTTCCCCAATCTGGTCCGCTAAGCTCCCAAATATACTTCCCAGATCGAAAGCCTGATCACCAATGACTGCCCGTTTAATAAATTCCATGAATTCATCGCCAAATCCCCCTTGCTCCTCCCCTACGGCAGCAAGATCCGACGGTTTTGCTCTCTCGGAAAGTTCCGCTTCTGAAATCGTATCCCGATCCATCACAAGACCGGTAATTCCCCCTAATACCGTAGACTGCATAGCCTCCAGGAGATCCTTTTCTTTGCTCTGCTGTATCGTAAGCGTACTATAATCTAAGGTAAGTCCTTTTATCGTATAGCCTGACAGAATGTCCCATGCACTTTGAAAGCTTCTTTTGGACGCCGCCATCTCTTCTAGTGAAAACTCCTGCTGCGCTTGGTCAAGAAGATTTGCTGTCTGCCAAAGAATGCGCTTATCCTGCCCTAAAATTCTCTTCATTTCTGCAAAATCATAACCGCATCCGTCTTTTGCGGTATAACGCTTTAGATTCTGCAGATCATCTTTTAATCCCTCCCAGATTGTCTCATCTAATCCTTCCTTCTCCCTGTCCAGAACCGTTTCGTATGCATCCAGAAACGGGGCCGCTAGCTCGGTCTTAATAATGATCTGATCGATTGCTTTTTGCCCCTTCTCTATCAGGGGAATTAGATGTTGAATCAACATATCTATTTCCTTTTTCTCTGAAAGAATGCCGTTTGTATGGAACTCCTTCTGTGAAATAAGTTCGTTTCTCTCCCGAACCAGAGCATCCCTTACTACATCAGTGGAAAGAATTTGAGCCTCAAGCTCCTTCCGCTTATCCATCTCTTCCTCCGAGCTGCTTTCCTCATCCGGTAATTGTGCCCTTGTCTGATATAATTGGGAAAGATTTTCTTCCACCGAAGCAATTGCCGTTTCCTTTTCCCCTACCCTTAACAGAACTTCCTCCAGCCTAAGAAAGCTGTTATCAATCGCCTGAAAATCGTTCTCCGGCATCACATAATTCCCCTTTAATGCAAGAAATATCGTGTCATTGTTAATCCCCGCCGATTCCTTTGTCAACTCACCGATACAGATTTTCTTTATAAAATAGGGTACCGTTTTCAGCTTTCCATCCTTACTTACCTTCAATCCCTTCTTACTGGTTTTCATACCATCCAGCAGCTCCATTAATTCCAGGATTCCTTTATCAATTTCAACCAGCTGTTCTTCTGCCTTTAGCTTTTCCTCATATATGGTACATAGTTTGCCGGGACTTTTCAGTAAGGAGAGCTTATCAAGAAGCAGTTCGAATGCATTGCCTGCTTCCCGGTATTTCATATATTTCACCGCTTCATTTAGAAACAGCTCCCCCTGACAATCGGTCAGGAATGTCAAGTCAGTCAAGGATACCGAATTGATTGATGTTGTCAGTAAATCAGTTCCTTTCTGATCTTTTCGCTGTTCCCCCGGCAGATTTTGATATAGCGGATAGGACATATAGTCCTCCAGCTTAGCCTTTATTTCACTTGCCTGGACGCTGTCACTGCCATAGGAAGCATCCAACCCGAAGATGTGATATTCCTTCCAGAGCGGCCCATAATATTCGGCCATAACAGAATCCATAGCTGTCGTTAAGGAGCGCTCAACATATACCCTGGCGGTATAAACGCGCGCGCCCTCAATTACCGTAAAGAGGAGAGACAGGATAATGAGCAGGATCAGGCTTAAATAAACCGTAATCACTCCGTGGATTTCTTCGTTTTTTAAGGAAATCTCTTTTTTTCTACAGGTTCCTATGCAATGCGTATGGAACGGTTTTTCCGCCTTACTCTGCAAATTTATGTTCTGTAAGATGCAATTCATTTTCTTTTCCCTCCTTTCCGGATTCCATTCATTAGATTATTGCGAAACTCTTTCGTTTGATTCATTGCGTTTACTCTGATTTTTCATACCAATCTTTACATTACCCCGAATTCCGGCAGCAACAAATTATTTACATACATCGCATTTCTCTTGCCATTTCAGCACTTTTCATTTACTAATGGTTCTAACCAATAATACTGTTTGTATCCTTTGCAATCGCTTCAAACGCCTTTTCCACAATCGCTGTAATCTGATCCTTGAAGATCAGCACTAATCCAATGAGGATAACCAGGATCAATATGATCTCCACTACCCCCACCCCATCCAATTGAATATCGTTAAATTTTCTGAATATTTTTTTCCTCTGTTCTTTCATCGATACCTATCGCTGCTCTTAACTGCAGCTCTCCTTTCCCTATGTAATATCTATAGGCGTTTGCGAAACTGGTCTAAAATGTAAAGCTTAAAAATGCCGGTATCAGGATGATCATAAACACAATGATCAGCATCACCATCATTGGTCCTAATAGTTTTACTCCGGCCTCTTCACCCAGCCTCTTTGCGGTTTCCTTCCGGCTCTCAAAAGATTCCGCGGCTTCCCGACTTAATAGCTCACATAACCCGCTGCTCCCTTTCTTGAGATTTTGTGCGATCAATGTACTAAACTTCATATAGGGGACCAGACCGGTCCGCCGTCCAAAAGCTTCATAGGCAATTGGTTCCGGAACACTTAAGCGTAATTTATGGACCGTAAGCAGCATTTCCTCATAAGCATATCGTTTGCCGATTCCCCCTTCTTCCTTTTTCTTTCTATAATCCTCCGCAATTTTTATCCATGCCTGCTTCACGGTCATACCTGCATTAATTAATAGGTTGAATTTATTAATGATCTCCGGATAATCGAGAAGCATTTGATTTTTTCTGTGCTTCATCTGCTTCTCCAGCTCTTTATCCTTATAGATCCAGGCAAGGACTGCTGTTAGCAAACCCAATCCGAATAAGGCTTTGCTAATATCCCTGCCGGCCTCCGCCCAGCTAAGGCGATACCCCTCCACCGCATACGGAAGCTTTAACCATGGCTCCTCCCGGGTACTTTCCGAAGCCGTTTGGACTGCCTCCTCCAGCTTTCTGTGCAGTTTTTCCTCCTCGGCATACTGCCTTGGCATGATAGAAAACTCCATCGTGTGTTCCCTAACTTCCTCCTGATAGGACAGGATCGCGGTTACCTTCGTTCTTACGCCCTCCCCTTTGATTTCCTCGTTTTTCACACTTCCGTCTCTTCCAATCAGACCAAGATCCTCCGGCTTCCAATCAACAAGAAGACTGGTTTCTGGTATATTCCTGCAGAAGCAGAGATCTTCATACACCGCTTCCGCCGATTCATTTTCGCCTAGCACCGCAATATCCAGATATTTTATGGCACCTTGAAATAGCTTCTCCAGCTGCTCCTTCTGATAGCTTCGCTCCTTGACCCAAAGTGTCATTTCCTCTGTGAAACTCTTCATTTTCTCTCCCTCCGCCGCCGGTTCCTCTATCGGTTCCATGGAAACCTTAAGACGGACTTCCTGGTCTCCCTCTCCGTAATCCGGCCGTACCAGATGATTTTCATCAATCAGATAGGAATTATGGCCGGCTTGGATCCTGCTGCAAAAAGCCATCATAAGAGACAGATAGAGAATCATCATGACCAGAGAAAGCTTACTACAACAATATAATTTCTGCCAAACCGGTATCCTGTCTGCTACCTTTAGCGCCTTTCCCGCTTCTTCAATCCAGGCTTTCTGTTGCAGATAACGGTAAAGCCCTGTTTTGGTCAGAATAAAATCTGCGGCCGGATATAAGAAATACAGCTTATGTTCCTTTTTATCAATTGCCTTTTCCCATTCCTCCTTTTTCTTTAATGAAACAAGGACACAAGCAGCACCGGATAAGAGCAGCAGGAAAAGAAGAAGATTTATCCAAGACATCCTATTTACCTCCTTTACACTTCGATTGCCACAATTTTGTCTGCCAGATAATAAGCACATAAATAAGCAATCAGAAGAATGCTCATGACCATCTTGCCAAGGATATTGTGATAAAGGGGATCTAAAAATCCGGGAGAGAAAAACTGCAGATAGAAAATAATCCCCAGAGGAATTATTTTCATAATATCTGCCTCATATTTCTTGGCGGTTACCATGGTTATAATTTCCCTTTTTACCTCTACCTTGTCGCTGATGGCATT
>DOWG01000116.1:8325-8511 GCA_003519685.1 Lachnospiraceae bacterium | reverse complement strand
ATAGGATAGACTTTGCCTGGGTGAGAACAGTAATTAATTCGCTTTGCAAATCCCACGCCTGCGGCAGAAAACATGGGGTTTTCTTTCTACCAATCAATAGAAAGCGGATGAAATCAGTAAAATACACAGGAAGTAGAAATAATCATTATGAAAGGTATTTTTGGAAAAATGAAAACAAATATTCTA
>DOWG01000116.1:6678-8189 GCA_003519685.1 Lachnospiraceae bacterium | reverse complement strand
TACAATTATCTGAATTGGTCCTTCGTCAGCTATATTAATTTAAAGCTAGAAATGAAGATGACGGAAATCTTTCGTACGGGAATTGTCGAAAAACGGTCCCGATTGGAATACCGGCATATTGAGGATAATGATTCCTGGGATCTGATTACAAGAACTTGTACGGATCCCGTTGGTAAAATTAACGGCGGCTTTGAAAATGTATTAGGGGCGATCAATATCGTCGTGCGTGTATTTTCCCTGCTGGCAATCTTAATTACACAGGTGTGGTGGGCAGCGCTTGTGATTATCGGTATCTCGGTTCCGCTCTTTTTACTTGCGGTAAAAGGCGGCAAGGCAACCTATCGGGCAAATAAGGAAGCCGAAAAACATACCCGCCGTGCAACCTATCTGCATAATGTTTTAACCGGACGGGATAATATTGAGGAACGGGCACTGTTTGGCTATACCGAGAACTTAAATGGCAAATGGTTTGATAAGTACGAAGAGGCAAGAAAGATCAATCTTAAGGTGACGCTGAAGTACTTTATCCGGATCAAAGGATCCAGCCTGATTANNGCAACTCTTGGTCTGATTCAAATGATGTCCTGGAATTTGTCATGGATTACCAGTGAACTTGCCAAAAGCCGGGAATACCTGAAAGATTTAACGGCATTTATGGAATTATCCGAGCAGGAGGGGGCATTAGACCTTCCGGAGGAAACGGAAAAGATGTCCTTTGAAAGCATTGAGTTTTGCAATGTATCCTTCCGATATCCCGGAACGGACCGCGATATATTAAAAAATTTTAATTTAAAAATTGAAAAAGACCTGCATTATGCGATTGTCGGTATCAACGGAGCCGGTAAAACGACAATAACAAAGCTCCTGACCGGAATGTATGACAATTTTGAAGGTGAGATCAAAATTAACAATAAAAGCATCCGGGAATATAAACAGGCAGAGCTAAAAGCAATATTTTCCGTGGTTTATCAGGATTTTGCAAAGTACTATATATCCCTTAAGGACAATATTCTCCTTGGCGATGTCAATCATACCGATGAAGATAAGCTGAGTGATGTGGTTTCCTTACTGGAATTGGAGGAAACCATTGCGAAGCTCCCGCAGGGCATGGATACCTATCTGGGCAAGATAAAGGAAGGCGGCATGGATCTGTCCGGAGGGGAGTGGCAGCGGGTCGCAATTGCAAGAGCCTTGTACCATCCGGCCAAGATACGAATCTTAGATGAACCTACCGCGGCGCTGGATCCGGTTGCCGAGAGTAATATCTATGAAATGTTCGGAAAGATCAGTCAGGGAAAGTCCACGATTTTTATTACCCACCGGCTTGGTGCTGCAAAACTTGCCGATAAAATCATTGTAATTCATGATGGTGCGGTTGCAGAACAGGGCAGCCATGAGAAGCTAATGACGCTGGGTGGTATCTATGCAGAAATGTTTGAGAGCCAAAGGAGCTGGTATCAATGCGAAGTGTAAAGAATAAAGGACGAAAAAATTTGAAAGACAATAGAAAG
>DOWG01000116.1:4026-6494 GCA_003519685.1 Lachnospiraceae bacterium | reverse complement strand
ACCTGTCAAATTTTAAACGGAATTGCAAATTACATTCCGACTGTAGTAGCGGAGAAGGTCAGCGGCAGGCTTTCCATCGGAATTCATCAAAAGATTGCAAGATTAGCACCGATTGATTTTGAGGATACCAAGAAACTGGATGATATTAATAAAGCGGAGAATGGAAAGAATAGTGCTTATTGGTTCGTATTCCTGATTATTAGTATTTTCACCTTTTATGTACCCTATTTTGCTTTTATGGGCTGGTATCTGTTTCATTTAAAACCGATCCTTGCTTTGACGATCCTTCTTGTCTTTCTTCCGACGGCGGCAACCCAGCTGATCCGGACGAAGGTTTTTACAAAGCTGGAGGATAAGTCGGCGCCGGTCCGCAGGGAATATGAGTACTATGAAAGCTGTATGGTAAGCCGTGAATATTTTAAGGAAACAAGGCTGCTCGGGGGATTTACCTATTTTAAAAACTTATTTACCGATTCGTTGCGGCTTCTTCAGAACTTAAAATTTAAAGCAACCATGAAGACGAACCTGATTGAGCTGGGAATGCGGATTGTTACGGTGTGTGGTTATTTTTGTATATTGTATATGCTTTTTGATGCATTAATGAAAAAGGAGATCACAGTAGGAGCATTTGCAGCAGTATTTAACTCCATTGGAATGCTCTATGGAATCATGGAAGAAGTTATTTGCCGGCATATCGGTGAAATTGCGAAGAATCTGGGAACCATCCAGAATTATTTAAATCTGCTCGAAATGCCGGAAAGAGGAGGGGAAGACAGGGAGCTTCACGGAAAATTGGATATTACCCTGGATCATGTCAGCTTTTTTTATCCTGGAGCGGAGAAGGAAGCCGTTAAGGATGCAACCTTTACGATTAACAATGGCGAGACACTCGCTGTGGTGGGGGAAAATGGCTCCGGAAAATCAACAATTATCCGCTTGATTACAGGATTATATTCCCCATCCAAAGGCTCTGTGACCTACGGTGGGACCGACACAAGCACCTTATCAATGAAGTCACTGTTTTCAAAGACATCGGCAGTATTTCAGAAATACCAGAAATATCAGATGAAGCTTGCGGATAATATAGGAATCAGTGATGTAGCTTTCCCGGTAAAAGAAGAAAGTCTGGATGATGTTTGCACGAAGTCAGGACTGGATAAGAATGATTCTTCCTTCAGTGAAGGCTATAATACGATGCTTTCCAGAGAATTTGACGGAGTAGACTTATCCGGCGGCCAATGGCAGAGGATTGCGATTGCGCGAGGGTTCTACCGCAACCATGATTTGATCATATTGGATGAACCGACCGCTGCGATTGATCCCTATGAGGAGACTAGAATATATAATGAATTTGCAGAGATCGCGAGGAATAAAACGGCGATTATTGTAACGCACCGACTTGGATCCGTGAAGCTTGCCGACCGGATTATCGTGATGAAGGATGGAGCAGTGGCACAGATCGGTACCCATGAGGAGCTGATTCATACCGACGGGGAATATGCGCGGTTATATAAGGCCCAGGAGCAGTGGTACCGGGAGGACGATTAATCCTTATTGATATTTGTATCATCTTCATTATTGTTATTGTTTTTTAAGTTGAGTTCTTTTAATATTTCATCCTTAAACTCACGTAAGGCTTCTTTTACAGCTATTTTTACAGCGTATTCTATTATAAAGAACAATAAAGATCCAATTATAATTATCCAAAGAAATTTCAAAGTTAAACCTCCAAAATATATTATAAACTAAGTTTCATTTAATTAACATGAATTATTGGGTGAAAAACAGGTATATTTTATTTCATATTATATCAATGATTGGACTTGTGTCATAGTATAGGAACAAGTCCAACAAAATATTAAAATAAAGGTTCTAAATAGATTGGTACAATTTTAAAATTCCTGTAAGGGCATGGTCTTTGTTTTTCTCCGGCAAAAATATTCCATCGGCAAGACTTGCTACAGTCTGCTCCCACAGGTCAATTTTTAGTCCACGCTTAATTGCCAGTTTGTAGTCTTTCTTAAATTGCGTGGTGACTTTAACTGTGAATTTCGTCATTCCTTAAGGTCCGCGAAAAGCTGATTTAAGTCAGTATAACCCTTTACAGAAGGGCCTTTCGCAATCCTTTCCGCCTCAAGCATCGCCGCAATGGTTTCCTTGTTTGGCTGATTAAGCGTTGTGTTGCCAGCCATATTATCAACTCCCTTCCAACTGGTACTTATACTATATGCCATCCGCACGAACAATACAATACATTGCACGGAAAACTTACAATCATAAGGAGCAAAACATGAGCGATAAAACCAGTATTAAAATCGCCCCCAAAGAGTGTGAAAAAGTCCTTGACAAGTCGTTATTGAGCTGATTGCAAAGATTTTTATAAACACCTTTGACAGATGTGGCTATAGATATGTTGTATTGGGAATAATCAGTTACTGCTCACACCCCTAATAAAGTCTATAATATAA
>DOWG01000116.1:0-3896 GCA_003519685.1 Lachnospiraceae bacterium | reverse complement strand
TGTGAATAGTAACGATAATCATGCAGTGAAAGCGGATTTTTAAAATATTCTAAAAATAATACAATAAATCAAAATATAGTTTATAAAATAATTTTTATTATATTATATTATATTCATAAGTAATTTAGTATTTATAAAAAAGGAGGTATTAGTTCATGGCTGGTATAGAGGAAGTATCGGAGGCCTTACAGAAAGGTAAAGCAAAGGTAGTAAAAGAATTAGTACAAGAACTTGTTGATGATGGGGTTGACGCTAAAAAAATATTGAACGAAGGATTGCTTTTTGGTATGTCGGTCATTGGAGAAAAATTTAAAAACAATGAAGTTTTTGTACCGGAAGTATTAGTAGCGGCCAGAGCAATGAATGCAGGACTGGCTATTCTTGAACCGAAACTGGCTGAAATAGGAAATGTATCTGTCGGTAAAGCTGTTATAGGGACAGTAAAGGGCGATTTACATGATATCGGTAAAAACCTTGTTTCCATGATGCTGAAAGGTGCTGGATTCGAGGTGGTTGATTTAGGCGTTGATGTTGGCGCCGAGCAATTTGTGGAGAGAGCAGAAGAGGTTGGAGCAGATATTATTTGTATGTCCGCGTTATTAACCACAACAATGTCGAATATGAAATCTACCATTGATCTGCTAAATGAAAAAGGAAAAAGGAATAAATACATTGTAATGGTTGGCGGAGCACCAGTAAATGATAACTTTGCAAAACAGATCGGTGCAGATTATTATGCAGCTGATGCAGCTACAGCAGCTACTGTTGCAAAACAGGCAATTGCCCAATAATTACTACTACATGCATATGCATTAAGAAAAGACCTGAGAAAAGGAAAAAGCCAAACTCTCAGGTCTTTTTCATTTGTTTGAAATTTAGACGATACTTAAATCAGTTATTCCTATTCAAAATGAATCGTAGCATCCTTTGGCAGTGCTAATTTACATTCCACTTCAGCGCATTTTATAATACCTGCAATTACTGGGCAGGCAGCATGCCCGGGAAAATGTTCGGATGCATACTCATAAAATGGACCTTGACCAGGCTTTGTAAGGCATATATCAAAAGCTTCAAAGGTATTCCCTAACTCTTTTATCATATGATTTACAGATTCACAACCAGAAGAAATTTTCAATGTAACTTCCATTTGATCATCCGATGATGCCTCTACTTTCGTTATAAGGTTACAGACGCCTGGATTTACTATTAGTTTAGTCAAAACGCTTCCTCCTTTTGTATTCCTTTTTTGTATATACTTCATTCTACTATGTTATTCGTGTAAATCTTTTAAGATTTTTGTGTTTTTGCTTATTATTTTAGAAATAAATTCNNATAATATAATTATTGAACTACATTAAAGAGGAGGGTGTATATGAAAATCGAACTTATACTAATTGGTGGGTTTCTGGGTGCAGGTAAGACTACATTTCTTAAAAATCTTTTATCTTGCTATGAAGGTAAAAAGATAGGAGTTCTTATCAATGAGTTTGGACGTATTGGTATTGATGGTAAGTTAATNNATCAGAATGATATTCAATTAGTAGAAATTAATAATGGTTCTATTTTTTGTAGTTGTCTTAAGGGCGGTTTTATACAAGCACTGGTTAAACTATCTCAAACCGATATTGAATATCTGTTTATTGAGAATTCAGGAATGTCAGACCCGTCCAATATACACCAAATATTAAAAGAGATTGCATGTAAGGTCGATCGGCAATACCTATATCAAGGGGCAGTGTGTATCGTTGACAGCGTGACTTTCCTTAGACATGTACAAGTCTTGGCACCTGTTCAAAACCAAATAGCTTCCAGCAACTTGATTGTTATTAATAAAATAGACATGGTGAATCAATCAACCATTAAAGAAATTGAAGAGCAGGTGCATAAAATTAATCCAAGCGCTTTTCTCTATGAAACTTTGTACTCTAAGATACCATTAGAAGTTTTGGAAGAAAACTTAAAAGATAATAAGTATATTGGTAAAACAAGTAATCAGCCATGGAACCGTCCGGCAACCTATTCACTGGAGTGCGATGGCGAATTTGGAGAACAGGATATTCTTGATTTTACAAATGAAATTGTGAAGTATTCTTATAGAATCAAAGGTCTGATGAAAGGAGAAGGCTTGTGGTGGCAATTGGATGTA
This sequence comes from Lachnospiraceae bacterium, assembly GCA_003519685.1. Classification (GTDB taxonomy): domain Bacteria; phylum Bacillota; class Clostridia; order Lachnospirales; family Lachnospiraceae; genus Mobilitalea. The sequence continues at coordinate 1,750 of DOWG01000116.1, read as the reverse complement.
GTGAGTGGCAGCATTCAATTAACGAGGGCAAATCTAAGCAAGAAGGATGTAATAATGATATCTAAACTGGTTATCATCGGAAAGGATACGAATGATTTCGGGGATATCATCATAAAGACATGGGAAGAATATTTCAAAGTAAAACCAACCGTTTATTCCGATTTTAATTTATGTCATAAGTAAGGCGGCGGAGTGCTCAATTATTGATATGAGAGTCATAAGCCACATAAAAACCATGAACATGAATAGGATCGCATATATATTCAGTTTGGCTTAAAATGACTTATGACACTTAAATTAAAAATTAATGTTAGTAAATAAGGAGGATGATAGGATATGAACGCAAAGCAATTAGTTGTAGACGCTCTTCATAACAAAAAGGTGGAGCGCATTCCATGGGTACCCTTTGTTGGATGCCATGCAGCAAATTTAATCGGTGTATATTGTGAAGAATATTTTAATAATGCAGATCTTATTGTAAAGGGAGTAACAAAAGCTTATGAAGAATATCAACCGGATGGATTACCAGCGTTGTTTGATCTTCAAGTTGAGGCGGAGGCTTTGGGATGTAAATTGGTCTATGCAAAGGATAATCCGCCGGCGGTTGCTACACATATATTGGAGGAAGGTGTTACACTAGACGATTTACAGCTACCTACTGAGAAAAGCGGACGTTTCCCAATCGTTTTGGATGCAACAAGAAGGATTGTTAAGAAATTAGGAGATAAGATTGCGATCTATGGATTGATTACGGGACCTTTCACCCTGGCGCTTCATTTAAGAGGAACAGACATTTTTTATGAAATGTTGGATGAGCCGGAAAAAGTAGAAGAACTGATGGAGTTTTGTAAAAATGTTTGTATCAATACTGCGAAAATGTATATCGATGCCGGATGCGACATTATAGCAGTTGTAGATCCTATGACTTCTCAGATATCACCGGATAGTTTTGAAGAATTTGTTTCTCCTGCCGTAATGCCTGTTTTTGAATTTATTCGGGAACAAGGAAAGGGTTCCTCCTTCTTTGTTTGTGGCAATGCAAAACGTAATATTGTAGAAATGTGTAAAACGAAACCAGATAATATTTCGATTGATGAAAATATTCCATTAGATTATGTTGTAGAAACTTGCAGGCCTTATGGAGTGTCCGTAGGAGGTAATATTAAGCTTACGCTGACGATGCTATTTGGATCTAGAATGGATAACGTAAATGATGCAAAAAATTGCATGACCATAGGAGGTGAGCAAGGTTTCATACTCTCTCCAGGATGTGATATGCCCTATGCAACACCAATGGAAAATGTGAAAGCGATTACAAGTACAGTCCATGGTAATGTAACAGAAATATTTGAAGAGGAAGATATCATGGCTGGCGTTGGTTACAATTTGCCAGATTACTCTAAGGAAAAACAAGTTATTGTAGATTGCATCACACTGGATTCAGAAAGTTGCGCTGCATGCCAGTATACAATGGAGGCAGTCCTTACTGCAGCAGCACCACTGAAAGATAAAGTAAAGGTAATTGAACATAAGATAAAGCAGAAAGAGGGAGTTGCCTGTATGTTGAAATTGGGCGCAAGTAATGTGCCAACGATTGCCGTAGATGGTGAAATTAAATATGCAAGTATACTTCCAAGTAATACGGAATTAACCGCATGTTTTGAAGCAGCCGCAAAGAAAAAGGGTATACAATAAAAGCTCCGATTGGAGCTAAAGATCATGAAGTGTTTTATCTTAACTTCCTGTAAAA
>DOWG01000128.1:10934-11776 GCA_003519685.1 Lachnospiraceae bacterium | reverse complement strand
CTCACAGCCAAGCTCCCTGGCCTTATCATTCATCATCGTGGCAAAGCCTTCCACCGTTCCTCCGACATGTTCTGCAATCGCAACAGCCACATCGTTATGACTTTCCAGCATCAAAGAGTACAATAAATCTTTCAGATAATACTGCTCCCCCTGCCTAATATTCAGCTGTACATCCGGCATTCCTGCCGCGTAGGAGGAAACCGTTACAATTTCGTCTGGTTTGGAATTTTCCAGCGCAACGGTACAGGTCATAATCTTTGTTGTACTGGCCATCGCCCTCCGCTCATAACCGTTCTCTTCATAAAGTACCCGGTTATTGGTTCCGTCCATCAGCAGGGAAGCCAGTGCATGCAGTTTCAAATCCTTACTGCCGGTTTTCAGCTTCTCCGGCGGCTTCTCCTGCTTTTCTCTGACCCAATCCAGCCCTTCTTCTTCCAACAGCTCTTCATACTTTTGCTGATTTTCCTGTGCTTGTTTATTTTCCAAATCCAATTTTTCTTTCAAATCATCTACGATCATCCCGGAGGAATTTAATATGGCATCATAACTTTCCTTGAGACAATAAAAATGAACCATGGTTGACAGCAGCAAAAGGAAAAGCCATGGAATCATTTTGATATTCTTTTTGTTCATTGGACCTACCTGAAGTTTTCTTACTTTAAATTTATTGTAAAATCCAAAGAATATTCATAAAATGTACAATTCTTATTTTTTTATCAGCCAAGATACTGCAATTATTCTGTGATTATTCTGCAATCTTCCTCCTGCAAATCTGCTAGTACCTATATATAATTGAGGTGTCATATAGTTACTGTTCACACCCCGGGCAAAGTCTATAATAT
>DOWG01000128.1:9461-10925 GCA_003519685.1 Lachnospiraceae bacterium | reverse complement strand
CAACTAAGCGAAAGCGTCTCCAAGTCGGATACATTTGTCGAAATCATAGCATGGTATACATTTTGGGTGTGAATAGTAACGTCATATATCCAAAGTTAATTGCGCTTCTTCCTCGGCTTCCAGTTTAAATTCCTCTTTTTTCTCCGGATTTAATACCGGAAGAGAATCCAATGAGTTTAGCCCGAAGTTTCGAAGAAATTCCTCCGTGGTTCCAAAAAGGATCGGTCTACCCGGGGCATCCAGGCGTCCCATCTCGCAAACCAGATTATATTCAATCAATTTGTTTACTGCATGATCGGATTTTACGCCGCGGACCGCTTCAATCTGCATCTTTGTAATCGGCTGCTTATAGGCAATAATGGATAAGGTCTCCAGCAAAACATCGGTCAATACATGCTTCTTGGGAACATGAGCGATTTTAATGATCGATTCATAAAGGGACGGTTTGGTACATAATTGGTAGGATCCTTCCAGTTCAATGATATGAATCCCCCGATCCTCGCTTTCGTACTTATCCATCATGTTATGTATAATTTTTCTTATGGTTTCTTCATCATGACCTATGGCTGCAGCGATTCGGGACAGCTCCACCGCATCTCCCAATGTAAATAGTATCGCCTCAATTTGTGCTTCCACTTGATTAATCTCCATTAAAAGTTTTCCTCCTCCATCTGTATGATATCATCCGCCAGATACGTGATCTTAATATCATCAAATAGATGTTCCTGCTGTATACGAATTCTGCCCATTTTGATCAGCTCCAGAATTCCAAGAAAGGTTACGACAACTTCCATTCTGCTGTTCTGCGTTTCCAGTAAATTACGAAACGAAAAGGTTCTATGGCTTAAACCAAATTTCTGAATCTGGTATAGCTTTTCTGACAGATTGATTTCTTCTTTTTCAATCTTACCAAACTTGCTGCGGATCGGATCAATTTTATCAACCTGTTTTTTAATAACCGATTTATAAATCTCCTGCAGCTTAGCCAGAGTTAAGTCAGACAGGATTTCTTCCACATTAACTTCCTCTTTATATTCTGCTATCTCCTCCGGTATGGTCGGCGGTTTATACAGGCTTCGGGAAGCATCCAGTTCCTTATCCTTTAACTCCCAGGAAATATATTTAAACATTTTATATTCCAGCAAACGTTCCACAAGCTCCTGCCTCGGATCCGTTTCCTCCTCTTCTTCCGTTTCCTTGGCCGGAAGCAGCATCCTCGATTTAATATTGATTAATGTAGCTGCCATGACTAAGAACTCACTCATCGTTTCCAGATCTTTGGTTTCCATCGCATTGATGTATTCCAAATATTGTTCTGTAATTTCTGCAATCGGAATATCATAAATGTTGATCTTGTTCTTATCTATCAAATGAAGTAACAGATCCAAAGGGCCTTCAAATACTTCAAGTTTTACAGGTAAATTGTTCATACTACCTCCAAGATTGTATGGTTTTTCAAGGCCT
>DOWG01000128.1:8449-9284 GCA_003519685.1 Lachnospiraceae bacterium | reverse complement strand
TCCAGATTTTCCATAAGATATTCCTTAACGGAAGAAACGCCATTTGTCCGGTCTTTCTTTTTTACCGTTCTTAAATAGTATTTTTTATCTAAGGATACACCGCTGAGAAAAAGCGAACCTTTCTTCGTCAGGGCAATTCCCTGGTTATCCAGGAAAACAACACCCAGCTTCTGCAATCGTTTTTTATATTCTACCCATGTAGAGTATAAGTTCTGCCGCTTTATTCGATCGGAATCCTTTCCACTCAAATTATGCATACCTTCCATCAGACCCTCAAAATATTGTTCATGATTACCGTATGCATAATAAATTCTATATTTTTTTGATAAAGTTTTCAATAGGGTAAAAGCATTGCTTGGAATACAGAATTGTCTCTTTGTTACCATATCTCCGGCGATCAGAATAAAATCCGGATGAATAGAATGTATTTTATCAATCAGCTTCCGATTATCTTTTCCTATTGAGTGATTATGAAGATCGGAAAGAACAACAAAGGTCCTATCGGAAAATTCGTTTCCTAACTTTTCTGATGTTATCTTATATTCTGTCGTCGTAAGAATATTCAGTTCGATTCGTGACCATAAAATTAAGAGCATGATAAGCCCGACTGCAATCGCAATAAAGTACATATGCTCTCCTTTCCGGATATCCTTTCAGGTTCTAATGTTGATTTAAGTGTCCTATATGCGTCCTATTCATGGTTTTTATGTGGCTTACGACATTCAAATCTAAACATCAGTAATATTATTATACTATACTAGTTTGCCTGATAAGTGTCAACATTCGTAATAAAAAGTTAAACAGGAAAAATCGGGTTACTGTTCACACCCACCAT
>DOWG01000128.1:4227-8387 GCA_003519685.1 Lachnospiraceae bacterium | reverse complement strand
GGGGGTGTGAACAGTAACAAAATCGGAAAAGTCGAGAGAATTTCTCTGTCTATCAAAAACATAAGCAGGGATCCAAACGATACGATCGGAGGTATCCCTGCCCATATTCTTAACATGCTATTCCAGTTAAAAGGTATTCAAGAAGTTTTCGCAGATTATGTTATAATTATTCGGATTTTCAAGACCAAAGCTGTATATTTAATATTACTGTGCAAGAAAATAGCGCATTAGTAATTTTACAAAGCAATCCTTAAATCCTGCTTTATCAACCGCTTCAATAGCGAGAATATCAACGGTTCCTATTTTTTCATTTTCATAATAGTAAACAATCTCACCAATTTTGTTCTTTTGAGCCACCGGTGCAGGAATGTCCTCCTGCATTACTACTTCTTTACGAATCTTATCCTGGGTTCTTCCCTTGGAACACAGGTAGGAAAAGGAATCGGCTGCTTTGCCCTGTACCTGTTCTGTCACACCCTTAACTACTCTTACCGGTGTAATCGGTGTTTCGCTATTATCATCCCGATAGATACTATAATTGGCAAAGCCATAATTTAGAAGCTTTGCTGCCTCCGCAAAACGAGTTTTTGTATCCGGAGCAGCCATGATTACTGCAATCAGATCCATATCCTTCCTTTTTGCCGTTGCAGAGAGGCAATATTTTGCAAGCCCGGTAGAACCGGTTTTCAACCCCGTAGCCCCTTCATAGAAACGTACCAGCTTATTTGTATTGGTCAAACCAAATTCCGATTGCCCTTTCCGGGTAGTATGTACAATCGTATCCATCCAAACGGTTGCGTATTTGCTGACCTCCGGGTGTTTCGTAATCAATTCTCTGGACATAAGTGCCACATCATTGGCAGAGGAATAATGATTATCCACATCCAAACCGCAACAGTTTACAAAATTAGTATTGTTCATTCCTAATTCCTTTGCTTTTTGATTCATTCGTGCTACAAACTCCTCCTCCGAACCGGCGATAAACTCTGCCATCGCTGTGGAGGCATCATTGGCACTGGCAATACTGATACATTTGATCATGGTATCTACATTTTGTACCTCATAGGGCTCCAGATAGACCTGAGAGCCTCCCATGGAAGCTGCATGCTCACTCACGGTCACTTCATCCATCAGATGAATCTGCCCGGCATCCAAAGCTTCAAAGATCAGCAGCAGAGTCATAACCTTGGTTATACTGGCCGGTCGTAATTTCTCATCCTTATTTTTTTCATAGATAATTGTCCCTGTGGACCCTTCCATAAGAACTACCGATGGGGACATCAGTTCCAACTGTGCATCCGTACTTGCCGTTACCGGAATAACTTCGTCTTCAACATCAGGAGAAGTGTTCCTTATTCCAGCCGGCATTGTAATGGGAGCTAATAGAGAAAGAATAAGGGAACATAAGATTAAGATAGAATATATTTTTTTCATATCCACTCCGAAATAATCTATTATTAATATTTTAATCCGAGCTATATCATTTTAGACCAATCCCTTCATAAATTTATCTGCAAAATAGAGTTTATCTTACCGTAACCACACATTTTAATTCCTTCCCCTTCCACTTTGCACGGATCACGGTTCTCCCCCTGCTCCTTGCCTTCACTTTTCCAAAGACCGATATGGAAGCGACTTTTGGATTGCTGCTTTTCCACCTTGGAAAGACAGCCGGCCCCAGTACATTTAAATGATAGCTCTCACCGACGGATAAGGTTAATTTCTTCTTATTAAGATCGATGACGCGGACTCTGCATTTATACTTTTTTCCATCCACCTTTGCTATAATAAAAGCTTTCCCTGTCCGGTACGCGAAAACTCTGCCGTTTATGTCCACACCAGCCACCCGAAAATTAGTAGTCTCATAGGAAACCCTTTTGTTAATCGCATTCATGTATAACCGATACTCTTCTCCCTGTATTAATACAAGCTCCTGCTTGTTTAAATGCAGAGCAAACGGCAGCAGTATCCTTTTACGAAAGAATATCGAAGTATTTTGCAGAAAGGTATGAAGAATAATTATCGCAATAATTAAAATGACAAATATTTTGATTAAGTTACGGGCACAGCGCCCGGACCTTTTCTTGCATGGGGAGTCACTCAATTCAAACATCTCCTTCCCTATTTCCATAGCAGCCATCCATTCTATTTCTCCTGATTTCTGCGCGGCTTTTACTATACTATTCCTGCATTACCATATACTCGTTTTGCTATCCCTTAGATTACTATTCACCCGATTTTCTATCCCCTGTATTCACATAAATGCCGCCTACTATCAATATTATGTTTCAATCCGGAAAACTTGTATGGATATTGCGTTTTTTGCAATGTTTTGCGGAACTGCGTATTGCGAATAAAATATGTTTTTCTATAATAGTAACTTTCTATTACATTCTTATACAATATTTGGATTGACAATGATTGAAATGTTGCATATAATATTTAGTAATCTCTTTGCACTGCATTACATTCAGCATGAATGCGAGATCAACAGTACAAACTGAGCAGGCGATACCCGCAAGGGTGTGGGGTCGGGCCGGGGGTGAGCGGCAGCAGATTGCAATACTTGCACATCTGTGTGACAGTAGTATGTTCCATAGGTGTGCTATTTTTATATCTAACCGGAACTTAATTGACCTCAAATGGGTGCCATAGAGCTATCAAACGACTGCCGAAAGGCTAAACGGAGGTAACTTTTATGACAAACAACAAACAGAACATAGCGGGTCTGACCACCGCCGATTTTCAAATTACCTATGCTCCGATTTACCCTCGATTTCTTACAGGCTATTTATATCAAGGCATAGTAACCAAACCAATGCAGGAGGCTTTATAGTGGAAAAAATGATTTACAAAATAGCAATGCGGCGAAGCAAATCGTTTTTAATAAGAAAATATGGTATCGATTTTTGGGAGAATTTCAAGGCCGTATCCGATAAAACTTTTTTAGAAGTTTTACCGCAGGTGCCGGATATAGGCGATAGCCTTTTCTCCTTTAATTACCGGTTCGGTTCAAGCTATATCGCATGGTATAAATCCTTTCTGGCTCTTGGCTTATCCGAAAATGAAATCACACACAACATCTGGACAATGAACGAGAAAATGATAACCATCCTACCGCGCCCGTTCTTAAAGGCAACCGGCAAAGCGTATTTGAATGGCTTTCGCAAAAAAGCTACCTTGCATATTGCACAACAGCAAAGAGAAAAGCTGCACCAATTTGACTGGAAAATTACATATAGAGAAATTAATAAAAATAGTTTTGAAATAGATATTACCGAATGTGGCCTGAAAAAGCTTGCATATAAGTTTGATGCCGATGGCCTGCTCCCCGGCATATGCAGAATGGACTACTTGGTTTCCCACCTTATGGGAAATGGATTTGTTCGCACAAAAACTCTTGGTGACGGCGATGACTGCTGCAACTGCCACTATGACTTAGTAGGCAAATGTGATTGGTCTCCCGAAAAAGGATTTGAAGACAGAAAGTAGACCAAAAAGAAAGAATGGATTGACGCAGGAGCAAAAAAACGTTAGAATATAGCAACAACAAAAAGGGAGATGACTATAATGAGTTTTAAATTTATTCAAGAAGTAATATTACCGGAAGAATTGGTAAAAGCTTATCCTCTGCCGGAAAAAGATGTACTTCGAAAGAAAGAACGTGACAGGCAGATCAAAGATGTAATAACCGGTGCATCGGATCGATTCCTGGTTATTATCGGACCCTGTTCCGCTGATAATGAAGATTCTGTGTGTGATTATATCTCCCGTCTGGCAAAAATTCAGGATAAGGTTCAGGACAAATTAATTCTGATCCCAAGAATATATACGAATAAGCCAAGAACAACGGGGGAAGGTTATAAAGGGATTGTACATCAGCCCAACCCGGAGAAGGAGCCGGATTTACAGGAGGGCTTAAAAGCCATGAGAAGAATGCATCTTCGTGCGATTGCAGAAACCGGATTAACCGCTGCGGATGAGATGCTGTATCCGGAAAACTGGCCTTATGTGGAGGATGTTTTATCCTATGTCGCCGTCGGAGCACGTTCTGTTGAGGATCAGCAGCATCGTCTCACCATTAGCGGAATGGATGTGCCCGCCGGAATGAAGAATCCTACCAGCGGTGATTTCTCTGTCATGCTTAATTCCGTTGTTGC
>DOWG01000128.1:0-4101 GCA_003519685.1 Lachnospiraceae bacterium | reverse complement strand
GAAGTACTTCACAGCCGCAAGATCTCTTCCGAGATTGCGCAATATGTGAAAGGGGTTATGATAGAAAGCTATATCGAAGGCGGAAATCAAAAAGTTAACGAGCATATCTATGGAAAATCCATTACCGATCCCTGCCTTGGCTGGGAGGAATCCGAGAAATTGATCTACACGATCGCAGATCATGTATAATATAAAAAAGCAAACTTACACAAACCAATGGAATATTTAAGTAATAGGAAACAATATTTTTAATTCGCAACTGTTTGAAGTCGTTGGCACTTAGACCACGTATTTTGTGGTCTTATGTACCATTACGTACTTCATCCAATATTGCGTTTTTTTGAAATGCTTTGCTTATTCTTATCATGCTTCTTCTTTCATAGAAAGTTTAAGCTCTCGGATGTGTCTTCTGATATACCTCTCTGCTGTTCTTATGATTCTTTGTCAAATACTGCTGTGTTGACATAATATCATTATGTCCCAGAAATTCTCTGACGCTCTCTAAATCCGCCCCATTATCCAAGAGGTGTATCGCAAAGGTCTGCCGAATCCGATTCGGGTTAACTCCCTCCATTCCTGCCGCCTCTGCATATCCCTTAATTATCTTCCAGAAACCCTGCCGGCTTAACTGTTCCCCGGAGGTATTCAGAAAAAGGATATTGCTGCTCTGCTTATTAAATGCCTTCTGGCGAATTGCAAGATACTCTTCCAATGCTTCCTTTGCCGGCCTGCCAAAGGGTATGCTCCGCTCATTTTTTCCTTCGCAGGTTATATATTTCATTTTCAGATTAATGTCGGATAACTTTAAGGAAATCAGCTCGGTTACCTTGATCCCGGTAGCATAAAGCAGCTCCAGCATAGCTCTGTCCCGGATTCCTTTTGGAGTCTTTGGATCCGGCTGATTCAAAAGCAGATTCATTTCGTCAATATCCATTGTTTCCGGTGTTTTCCTTCTGACCTTCGGTGGTTTCAGTCTTTCGGAAGGATCCTTGCTGATCTTTCCCTTCTTCAGCAGGTAGAGAAAGAACGCCTTAATGGAAGATATATTTCTTGAAACCGATGCCGGTGAAAATCCTTCCTTTTCTAAGTTTAGTACATATGAATTTAAGCTTGTCTCACTAATTTTTGTAACGGATGTAATATCCTGCTTTTCTAAGTATAACTGCAGTTTTTTTAAATCATTTTGATAAGCCTGAATCGTATTCGGTGAGGACTCCTTCACGTCCCGAAGATATGTAATAAATTCGTAGATATTGCGTTCCATTTCCTACCTCCTCTTTTGAATAAAAACAAGAACCTCCCATAAGAACCCTTTCTCATTTGATTATAAAAATAAATATATAACCTTTTTCAGCAGAAAGGATCCTGCATAGGCTTCTAAAAAGCTCCCAAGAAGTAAAGCCAATGCCAGTAGTAAGATTAGGAATAAGTAAGGTTTTATGATGCGAAACAATCCGATCAGATGGCTTCGATTATCATGATAGATTTTTCGGCACAGTTCATAGCCCTTTAAGAGACTGATGATTCCGACCGGAAGNNACCATATTGCATGGTAACTGCGGAAATAAAAAATCCGGTATAAAATCCAAAGATGCCGACCTTCAAAGCCATATAGGGAACTCCTAAAATGGTAATACTAAGCAGCCAGAACAGCAGAAACTCTTTCAGATTTCTTACCAGGATATACCGGAAGAGTCCTGAATAGTCCACATCATTTTTATAGATATCCGTAAATACAGTTAACTGATAATCCCTAAGCTGCGTTTCAAAGGAGCCTCGAAACACATTTGCACAAAGCACCCCAAAGAATAAACCGCAGATTAAAAGGATAAGAGCTCCCTGTAATATATTCAACCGTTGGAATTGAAATTTGATCCGACGCATTTTGTCTACTCCGTCTTTATTTCTATATATCATAAATATGAAAAGAAAGCGGAAATAGAACAAGCATCTTTTATTATAGCCCTATCTTTGTCTTATAAGCAAGGATACCGGCAGCCGTTTTTGCATCCGTAATCTTGCCTTCCAGTATCATTTGCACCAATTCCTCCAGAGAATACCGTTCAATGGCTACACATTCATCGTCGTCCAGATTTTGACGGGTAGGCGTTAAATCCTTCGTATAATAGATGCCGATCCGTTCATTGCAAAAAGCAACCGTAGTATAAACATCAATCAAATGGAAGGCTTCTCCGGGCCTGTACCCAGTCTCCTCCTCACATTCCCGTATCGCACAGGTTCGATTATCCTCTCCCGGATTCAAACCGCCGGCCGGGATCTCCAGTGTTTCCTGATCAATCGCTGCCCTGTATTGACGGACCATCAGTATTTTTCCATCCGTATCTACCGGGATCATCGCAGAAGCTCCTTTATGAGCTATAAAATCATAGGTAACCTGTCTCTCTCCATTAATCTCAATCGTATCTTTATAATAATCTATAATGCTGCCTTTGCATGCAAGTTCTCTCTTAATTCGTTTGTAATCGTCCATCTATTTTTAACCTCATTTCCGTGTGACTTTTTTACTCGCAATTACTTCTTACTCATATCCTCTGCTCTTTTTATGCAGGCATCAGTCGCTTTCATAATCGCATTTCGAAAACCATTTTCCTCGAGCGCCTTAACTGCCGCAATGGTGGTTCCTCCCGGTGAGCAGACATTATCCTTTAAGATACCGGGATGCTCCCCGGTCTGAAGTACCATTGCTGCCGCTCCAAGGAGGGTCTGTGCAGCTAATGTGTAGGCCTTCTTTCTTGGAATACCGTAGCTTACCACGCTATCCGCTAAGGCTTCAATAAACATATAGACATAAGCCGGAGAACTTCCGCTGGCCGCCGCAACTGCATTCATAAGATTTTCTTCAAATACCTCATATTTTCCAAAGGAGGAAAAGAACTGATCGATAATTTCCCGTTCCTCCGAAGAGAAGGAATCCTGAGAAAAGCTTATTCCGGTCATTCCCTGTAACACAAGAGCCGGTGTATTAGGCATCGCCCGCACCACCCTTACCTCTTTCGTAAAATATTCTTTCATTGCAGCAATCGTAACCCCAGCTGCCAGGGATATCACGATCTGTTCGTTCGTCACAATATCCTTAATTTCATCCAAAACTAGCGGGTAGGTCTGCGGCTTAACAGCAAGAACCAGATACTTGCAATTCCCGGCAACCGTTTTGTTGTCTGCGGAATATGGTATTCCAAGCTCCTTCCCAACCGCTTCCTTATGCTCTTTTGTAGCGCTTGTAAAAATAACTTTCTCTTTTCCAAAGGTGCTGATAGCGGACTTGAGCAATGGGTAGCCCATATTACCAACACCGATAAATCCGAATAATGCCATAATAATTACCAAACCTTTCTTGACTACCTGCAAACTTTGTGCCACAGGTCTTTTGCAGTTACTGTTCACACCCCAGGCAAAGTCTATCATATGATTTCGACCAATAGTATCTGGTAAGGAGTATTTGCATTCGTCNNTCATGATCTTGTCACTCCACTCGGACATTGCAAGCGAGCTTGCAATGTCCTCATTCCGTTTTTGTTATAACATGGTATACATGGTGGGTGTGAATAGTAACCTTTTGCGAGACTATTTGCTGCCATCGGCAGCTCAAATCAGTAAGCGAAAAGGTTGATGGAAAGAATAGTAACTATCCATACGATTCTATTTTACCATAGTTCAATGGATTGGTAAACTAATACATAGAAAAAGGGTAATGTATTTACTATTTTTGTTAAAATACACTACCCGCCCCTGTTAAACCAGTTTACTTGTGAAATCCTCCATCCGATCAAGACCCTTCTTAATCTGGTCCAAAGATATTGCATAGGATAACCGGATATGATCGCAAAATCCAAAATCCACACAAGGGATAACTGCCACATTATATTCCTCAATTAAAATTTTTGCCAGGTTAGCAACATCCCCGACTTTCGATCCCTTATATTCCCGATCCAAGATCTCGCTTATGTCTACAAAGAGATAGAAGGCTCCCTGCGGTTTTAACGCAGAAATATATTTAATATTAGAAACTCTTTCATACATATAGTCTCTTCGCTTGTTAAACTCCTGATTCATTGCAAAAACAGAATCCTGCGGACCGGT
>DOWG01000296.1 GCA_003519685.1 Lachnospiraceae bacterium | reverse complement strand
GCCCAGGTGTGAACAGTAACAAGAAAAGCTGCCGTTAAAAGGGGGAGAATCATGGAGGAATGGAAGAAATGCAATTGGAGAAATCTACAAGGGATTCAAGGGGAAAATGAAAAGCTTTCCGTGATTCTCTTACCGGAGCTTGGCGGCAAACTGGCTTCCCTCTATTACAAACCGCTAAAAATTGAACTGGCAGCACAGAATCGTAGGGATCGCTATGATCTTCCTTCTCTGGATGCGGATTTTTCCAGATATGATGCCTCCGGGCTGGATGATGCATTTCCGAATATTAATGCGAATAAAATAAACGATATGGGAAACGTGATGATTTATCCGGATCATGGGGAGATCTGGAGTAGTCGGTTTTCCTATGCTATCCGCAAAGACAGTATCCACTTGTCCTATCATAGTAAAAGGTTCCCATATCTCTATCAAAAGGAAGCATCACTGGGGGAGGATGCCGTTACCTTACATTACCGGATAACAAATACCGAACAGAAACCGTTTCCCTGTATTTGGACATTTCATGGGCTGTTTCGCTACGAAGAGGATATGGTACTAGTGTTTCCCGAGAGCGTAAAGCAATTTATTAATGTTTTGGAGGATTTGAATGCAGATGAGCAGCGCGGTTATCCTTCTGTTGTCGTACCGCCGGCAAACTCAAATGCAATGATGAAATATTATGCAAAAGGCAGGGTGGACACCGGAACGTGCGGATTTTATTATCCAAAGCATAAGCTTAAGTGTATATTAAACTACGATCCGGTGAAGCTTCCTTACCTGGGTATCTGGATCACGGCCGGAGGGTATCGGGGGGACTATAATTGTGCTCTGGAACCCAGCAATGGATTTTATGATGATATTGAAATTGCCGGAAAGAATGGATGCCTGTATTATTTGGAACCGAACCAGCCGCTGGAATTTACATTGAAAATCCAGGTGAACGAAGATCCATTATTGCCTTATCATACCTAATTTCGCGATTGCCTTTTGAATGCGGGGATGTTTCATATATAACTCCCAGACATCACCGTATAAGGCGTTGTCGATCATTAGAAGGGTGCTTCCCTTGTCAATACCAAGATAAGTGGTCGCATACCAGTTCTGCTCGCTGTTCATGCTGTCATAGAACCCATAAGGGCCCCACAGTAAGGGGTGGTTCTCGTACAGGTACATAAGCGCACGGGTGCTTTCCTCATAGGTGTAGGGGAGGGAGCCGCTGATGGCACAGGGCCCGATCGTTCCGTCGGTATGCGGTGCCATATTAGCACAGGGAACCGTGCCATGGACGATATAGCCGTCCTTTCCGTCAAAGGCGCTGACGCCCCATAAGCCCTCCCGGAAGGTCTTGATCTGAGACTGATCCTGACACCAGCGGATCTGGGCAAGGGTCGCATTCTTGGTATTTAAAGCCCAATCAATTCCGTCGCAGCCTTTATATTCGGAAAAGTTGAACCAGCAGTGGGAATACTGATAGTTAAACAGTACGCCGCTGGGCGCATAATGGCATCCGATGCCTTTATATTCCCCATAGGGACGGTCAAAGGACAAATAAAGGTTTCTGGCGGTCTCTTCGTCGATATTATCCTGTCCGGCCGCCTGAATATACATCATCAGTTGTTCGGCGGTCATATCCCAGGCACTGATGAAGCCGGTATTGTCTTTCGTATAAGCACCGCCGGGGATATCGTTGTAGGACATGCGAAAAAGAGCCTTCTGTTCCCGGTAAAATATGAAATGGGAATAATCGGTGCGATCTAGAAGCGCTTCCGCCATTTCATGCAATTCCGGATCTTCAAAACAGGCGTCCACGACAATAATACCGTTTAGGCAGAGGGCGGTATCGATGGTGGAATATTCGCTTTTGTTGTACCGTTCGCCGGTCTGCATATCACAAAAGTGAACAAAAAAACCTTTATAATGCGGTATGTTATGAAGCAGGGTGAAGAGGGTTCCTTTTGCCCTTTCCAGTCCCTCCTCATAGGTAATAAAGCCATGCTTCACACCGATCACTGTGCCGGTCAGAGCAAAACCTACGGATGCGATAGAAGCAAGGGAGGGATTGTTGGAGCGGTCCAACGCTAAGCCATAGCCTTTACTGCCCTTTATATGGTTGCTGGTTTCCCATAAGAAATCAAAGCATTTTCTCATCTCTAAGTCGAGTAATTCTTCTACAGTCATAATATCTCCATTTCGCCGCTATGCGGTATCTTCCCTTCGTTTTATTTTATGCGGTTTTGTACCCTTTTTTACTCTTTATATTTCAATAAGAGATAATCCTCCGTGGTAGAATCGCTGCCTAAGCCCTTCAATGTGAGCATCATCGGGAGCAGCCTGATAAAGCTGCCCGATCTTTTCTCTTAGCGTCAATTTCTCCATCAGCTGATCTACAAGGATCTTAATTTCCCCCTTCTTCCTCTTCGGAAGAGGAGGGTGGGAAAGCTGTTTGATTTTATCCTGAAGTAAATTCATGTAATTGCCTTTCTTACTTTGTGATACGAATGCTGCAATGATCGGTTACATAGGAAGTCTTAAATTTGGCACAGCCGGGCCGGTAAGGCTGTTCTTTCGTTGTAAATGGAATGGGTTTATCATTTATATAAATCGCCTGGATCGGTCCGTCGCT
>DOWG01000024.1:10722-11490 GCA_003519685.1 Lachnospiraceae bacterium | reverse complement strand
TTTTAGCAATTCTTCTTTTGCCGGCTGATTCTCTTGAGCCGGATAATAACAAAATCAATGCCTTATATTGAAATTCTCGCAGCTTACATTTTAAGGATAATTTTAGCAACCTTAGTTGATATAAAACTACATAAATGGTATAATTTAATCTAACACGATGATCAGATAAAACATAGAAACAGGATCACTCTCTTACCTTGCATTGTTCCCGCTGTTTCTATGAAATGGTGCAGCAATAGCTTCCGGAAAGGCTTGGTGCATGTTATGAAGATTCTTGCAGTGGATGATAATCCGATGAACCTGACCATTGTTCGAAATTATCTTGAAGAAATCCCGGGCATTACAGATATATTTATATGCCGGGAGTCAGAAGATGTCAAAACAATTGTAGACGATAATGCGATTGATATCCTGATCTTGGATATCATAATGCCGGGCATTTCCGGTCTGGAATTATTAAAACTTTTCCGGGCTGATGACCGATACGACAATATGCCCATCATCATGCTGACCTCNNTCCCGGCTCAAGGTTGCGATCGAATCCAAAATCAATTCCAATAAGCTGCAGCAGCTCGTCGCAGTTACTCAGAAGCAAAATGAAGAATTAAAAGAAATCAATGCCAAATTAACCGAAGCAGAATTTCAGTTGATACAATCCGAGAAAATGGCCGCGGTCGGACAGTTAGCCGCCGGTCTTGCTCATGAAATTAATAACCCCATGAGCTATGTGAGCAGTAATTATGAATTCCTGGAAAAATATTTCCTACG
>DOWG01000024.1:5159-10689 GCA_003519685.1 Lachnospiraceae bacterium | reverse complement strand
CAGATCTTGGACGAACTTCAGAGCATTCTCTCCGATTCCGAGGAAGGAATTCACCGAGTTACGAAGATCGTGCAGTCGCTCCGCGTATTTACAAGATCCGTCAAAGATGACGAAAAGAGTTCCTACGATTTATTGGATTTAGTTCACCAGGTATTTCTTATCAGTAAAAACGAAGTCAAATACGTCGCAAACTTAGAAATCGATGTTCCGGAGGATATTATACTGTACTGTAACGGCGTCCAAATCGCACAGGTCTTTGTCAACATCTTAGTCAATGCAGCGCAGGCAATCAAGTCCCAGAAACGGTATAATATGGGTACCATACGGATTGTTGCAAGACAAACCGACCCGAATATTATAATCCGTTTTGAAGATGACGGACCCGGAATACCAAAGGAAAACCTATCAAAAATTTTCGAACCATTCTTTACAACAAAAGAGATTGGGAAAGGTACCGGATTGGGCCTTAGTATTTCCTATGACATTATAGTCAACAAACACAACGGCTCAATCAATGTAAGAAGTGAATACGGACATGGATGCGTATTTACTATTGTACTGCCAATCGTCTCTGCCTAGAAAAATCATTCTCCCGGACACCTATGTTAACTTACTTTCCTATCCGAATAATCTTTTGTAAATAGAATATACTTTTATGCCACCGGTTGGCGGCAGAAATGAGGTTGAAATGAATAGAATTTTAATTGTAGATGATGAAACGCAGATTTTAAAAGTAATGAAACGATTATTTTCAGAAACCAGCTATGAAATTTTTATAGCAAAGGATGGCAAGGATGCATTAAAATTATTGGAGGAAACCGAGGTTGACCTGATCATCAGCGATATGAAGATGCCTCTGACGGATGGATATCGTTTATTAAGTATGGTAAAGGAAAAATATCCGGCTATGATACGGATCAGTCTCAGTGGATATGCGGAAGGAACCTCCATGTACAAAGCTTCGCTGCATAATATATCCGATTTTAATATTTTTAAGCCTTGGAATAATGAAAAGCTGCTGCAGGATATCAACCGCATATTTGCTACCCATTCGGTATTGAATTCAAAAGCCTTAGAAACGTTTATCAACGACACCCCAATTTTAGAGGAAATGCCGGAGAACTGTAAGAGACTCCTCTCTTTCATTGAAAATGAGGACGAAGAGGCTCTGATCTCCGGAATAGAGCAAGATCCGGTCATATCGAAGCTGCTGATGCAGGTTGCCAATTGGGCAATCTATGGTGCTATGCCCGGCTCTATTAAGCAGGCTGCCATTTATATTGGTATGCATAACCTAAAGTGTTTTCTTCATTGGGCGGCAATCGTCATGAAAGCCGGTCATGCAGATCAAACCAATAAGGGAGATAATATTACAGAGCTGCTCTGGAAGCATGCGTACAGTACGAATAAAATTCTATTGTTCCTATATGAAGCTTTCCTTCACAAGCAGCCTCCGGAGGCTTCCCTGTTTACCGGTTTATTGCACAATATCGGCCTCGTGGTATTGCTGCAGCATAATCAGAAAATGTATGACGATTTCCTTCATTCCCCTGCAAATGTAACGCAGAATCTATTATCCTTTGAAGAAGAGAAATTCGGTGTAAATCATCAGGAAGTCGGAGCTTACCTGCTTAACCGCAAGGATCTCCCCTTCCCCATCGTAGAGGCTGCGCTCTATCACCATAACCCTCTTGATTCGGTTATTATAAATAAAGAATTAGTGATCTGTGTCCACATAGCAGAATATTATGCCTGGGAATTCATATTAGGTAAGAATTATTCCGAACTAAAGGAAGAGGCCTTTGAACAAATCAAGGTATCCCGGGAAGACTTTGAGACTAGATTAGAACGCTTTAAAAAGAAAATATTATTTGTGTAAGAACCGTTCAGCAAAAAAACGGGAACCGCATCCGAGGATTGCATTCCCGTTTTTTGATTTATCTAACGCAGCCGGCGGCCGCTCCATCCAGTTTGATGCAATCGATCAGCTCACCCACCGGTTCTTTTTCGTAATCCTCCATTCCCCCTCTTTATATTCTGCCGTAAAGTCCGAACCGATTGCTCCAAGTCCACTCCTCCACTTCTCCATGGAACCGGTCAGTTTTTGCTTTTCTTCCTTATATTTCAGATTCGAGATTTTAATTAGAATTCCATTCGGAAAAGTAAGCCCTTTCTCCAGAATCAATCCTTTTTCCACCAGTTCCTCATAAGTATTCTCCATTACCTCAAAGCCATATTTGTCATGTATCACGTTGCATATCATTTCCTTCTGTTCGTCCGACAAATGGATCCATTCCGTCGTATCGACAGCAATCATTGTGATATCGCTGTTTAAAGCCGTATCCTCCTCATAAAGCTCCTCGATAACAGCGAGATAGGCTTCGATTAAAACATTCCGATCCAGCAAAGCAATTTCATAAGCCGAAATCTGTGCCGGGTAGGATTCGTTTATCGCACCATTATAGGTAATCATGATCCGATCTCCTACCATAAGCGAATCTTCCGAAATTTCATTTCCTTCTGCATCATAAAATTTTGTACCGGACAGACCAACCGATATTTTATCCGATGATCTTGCTTCCATACTTTCCTTCTCCGGCGTTATGAGCAGTCCGTTCTCCGTACCGATTACCGTTGCCTGAAATGTCGTATATAAGTAAGACTTTACATAGGTCAGATCAATACCGGAGTTTACCGCCTTATACAGATCCCCATCGTATTCCAGGGTATCCCTGCCATGGATTCCAAATTCTTTTTTCACTTCGTCATCCTTTCGAAATGCAATCCAGTAATCCCAGCTGCTGCTATCCCGATGGGGTCTCTCCTGAACAAATTCCGTCTCCTGCAGCTTTTCGTATAATTCCCGGGACTGCTCCGAATCCAGGGATAACGTATCACCGGTATTTCCATCCGTAAGATCAATCTGTGTAAAATCGATATTCATTTCACCGATCGCAATCGTTTTCTTAGAACAGCCTGCAAATAAAAGGCTGATTGTTAGCATACTCCATAGAAAAAGGATTCGCTGCATCTTCTATCCCTCCTAATGATTTCTTGATTACTGCATATAGGAATTAGACGCTTCCATTGGTAAATAAGTTCCAATTATCCTGCCCCTGTAAAAATATATTTACAGCAAAAAAGGAGCTGTTTCTCTGCTGACGAATCCGTCCGCTAAAAAACAGCTCCTGTTCCTATCAAAATCTTAAATTGATTTATGGTACTTAAATCAACACTCTAATACTTAATATGAGGATAGGTATAGATCTTTCCTTCGTAATTTCTCATAACAATTTCGCCATCATCGGCAGAAATAACATAATCCGGATTTATCGGTATCTTCCCGCCGCCATGGGGTGAATCAATTACAAACTTTGGAACGGCATATCCTGAAATATTACCGGTCAGGTTTTTCATGATTTCAATCCCCTTTTCAACCTCAGTACGGAAGTGTCCGAGTCCCTGACTTAAATCACATTGGTATAGATAATAAGGCCGGACACGCATTTTCACCAGCTTGAGAAGCAGTTCCTTCATCGTCTCCGTATTATCATTGATACCCCGAAGAAGGACACTTTGGTTCCCCAGCGGAATCCCTGCATCTACAATATCGGCGCAGGCTTTGACGGAAGCCGGGGTAATCTCTTTTGGATGGTTAAAATGGGTATTGATCCAAATAGGCTGGTATTTCTTCAACATGGTTAGAAGTTCCGGAGTAATACGCATGGGCATTACAACAGGTACTCTGGTTCCGATACGAATGATCTCCACATGGTCAATCCCACGGAGCTTTGCGATTATTTTTTCCAATTTTTCGTCGCCCAGCGTGAGCGGATCTCCACCGGATATAAGCACATCCCGTATCGCTTCGTTCTTTGCTATATAGTCCACCGCCGCATCGATCTCGTCCTCGCTGATTGCAAAATCTTCCTCTCCTACAGTCCGTCTTCTGGTGCAATGCCTGCAATACATGGAGCACATATGAGTTACCAAAAACAGCACCCGATCCGGATAGCGGTGCACAATATTCTTCACCGGGCTGTCCCGCTCTTCATCTAAGGGATCGGCCATTTCATAAGGAAGAACCTGCATTTCATTGATCGTCGGTACTGCCTGCATCCGGATGGGGCATGCCGGATCCACCGGATCCATTAAGGATGCATAATAAGGTGTGATTGCCATTCGAAAATTATTTAAGCAAAAGGATATATTCTGTTTCTCTTTCTCACTTAAGTGAATTACCTTTTCCAGCTGCTCTACCGTTGTAATTCTATTTTTAAACTGCCATTTCCAATCCTGCCATTCGGCGCCGCGAGGCTCCGCTTCTTGAGATATCTCTATACTATCTTCCATTTCATTATCCCCCTAAATCTAATCTATGTAAGATTTCATACCGTATCTTTTCAGGGCACTTTTCAGCACATTCCATACCAAAGAGTTATAGTCCATTCCATTAAATTCCGCTATCATTGGAAAGTCACTATATCCCGGTGCCAATCCGGGTAAGGGATTAATCTCTATAAAATACAGCTTTCCTTCCGGGGAAAGGCGAAAATCAATTCTTGCAAAATCCTTGCAGGATAAAATTTCAAAGATTTTTCTTGCCGTATTTATCATTTCGGTTTCTATATCCTTACTGATATTCGCCGGACATTCATACCGAATAAATTCTTTATAATTCTGTTTAACATTATAGCTATAAATATTATATTGCTTATCTTGATTAATGTAACCAATTTCCATCGGAGGAAATACATGAACATCCCTGCCATTTCCGAAAATACCCACGGTAAATTCACGGCCACTGATATATTCCTCTACCAACATGTCCTGTTTGTATAGGCCTATGTCCTTCGATACCAGTTCCTGCAGCTCTCTCCGGTTCGTAACGATTGCAACATCGGATATTCCCTTACTGGACCCTTCCGCATTAGGCTTGACGATTGCGGGAAAGGGAAATCTTCCGGTCAGTTGGCTCTGATCCTTTGCGATGACCCGATCCTTTGGTGTTTTAATGTGATACGTGGAAAGAATTCGTTTTGTCAATGCCTTATCAAGCGCAATACACAAGGTCGTTTCATCCGATCCCGTATAAGGAATCTTATAGAAATTAAGCAGAGCAGGCACTTGCGCTTCCCTGCCTCTTCCATGGATTCCCTCCGCTATGTTAAAGATAATGTCAGGTTTATGTTCCACCAGTTTCACCGGCAGCTCCTTATCAACCTCCAGCAAGGTTACCCGGCAATTGTAACTCTCCAAAGCCTCCTTAATCGCCATAATCGTAGTAATATCATCATACTCTGCCTCATTATCCACAGCGGCTGGTTCTATGCTGGTGGATTGGCCGTCCCACTCCTCGTCCCGATTGCTTTTCTTCAAATTATAGGTTATTCCTACATGAAGCCATTGGGGAGGTTCACTCATTTCCTTTTCGTCCATCTTTTTACCTCATTTCTGCGAGCTTTTTGTGTATCCGAGATTACTGTTCACACCTTAGCAAAGTCTATCATATGATTTCGACAAATGATAT
>DOWG01000024.1:0-5128 GCA_003519685.1 Lachnospiraceae bacterium | reverse complement strand
TGATGGGTGTGAACAGTAACATCCGGAGATTTCTTTCTTCTTTTTTCTGTCCTAATATTGATTTTCTATAAATAACGCCAAGAGTGTATTCCTATTTATGGATAATGTCAATACAAAAAGTCACTAAATTCATTGTGCATTTCTCACAATTTTTCAGGGATTGATTTTTTATACAAAAAACCGCCAAAAGTTCAATGCAAAAAATATTATTACATTAACCTTTCGCGGTTTATCTATAGCGTAATATAAAATTTTAAATATTAAGCGGTTTCGGTTTCTGTTTCGGAAGCAGTTTCGGTTGCTTCTTCCACTGTCTCTTCTACCTGAATCTTTGCTTCATTTATGGAAAGCACCATCTGGTCCTTTTCAGCATCCGGTGTAATTCCCTCCGGGAATTTAATATCAGCAATGGTAACACTATCGCCTATTCCCATTTTTGTCACATCAATCGTAATATCATCCGGAATGTCCTGGGGTAATCCCTTAACCGGAATAACATCCATTAACCGGTTTATAATTAAGCGCTTTGCTTCAACAAATTCCGCTCCGATAAACCGAATTGAAACATCGGCTTTCACTGTCTCGGTCAGTGATACCTCATGAAAATCAACATGCACAAAATCATATACCGGCGGTGTTATAAGCATGTCTTTTACCATTACATTATATTCTGTATTCTCATCACTTACCAGAGTAAATACCGCATTCCTGCCGTATTTTTTTAATGCCCTCCGGAATTCATCCTGCTTCACTGCAATTGCCACGGATTCCATACCTTTTCTGGATATGTTTCCAAGTAAAAATCCGTTATTTCTTAATTTCTTTCTCTCAACCTTACTTACATCTGATCGAATATTAATATTTAATTTTGCTGTCTCTGCCATACAATATAGCCTCCTTGTTATATTTCATAATTTTCACCCGATGATCTTGTATCACCTTTTATATAGTGAAAATAAAACGTATTTGTCAGAAATTTATTATACAATATATTTCCTCAAATTTAATTTTCAGCAAACCTTATCTTTCATTATATATAATAAATAAAAAAAGTCAAGTTTGCCGAAATATTTTCTTTCATTTCCCTTGAATTTCTTTTCGAGCGCATTTATCCGGTGCTTCATCCAGAACTATATGCCCGGGAAGTTTTTATGATAGCCTAACGGTATATTATACTTAAAATCTTATTTTTTTAGTCCATAGTTATGCTTTCTGGTATACCATATGAAATACACGATAAACAGGATGGACGTTACAACCCATGAGATCGGATAGCTCACGAGAACGGTCTTAACATCCGGCCAAATCGGCAGCATAGTAAAAATCCACACGATACGAAGAACGCATACACCCAGGCTCGTCAATATCATAGGGATTAAGGAACTGCCCATTCCTCTTAAAGAACCGGATAAGATCTCAATGCAGACGTAGGTGAAAAAGGTAGGAACAAGAAAATGCAGTATTTCCATTCCCTTTGCAATAACCAGTTCATCCTGCGTGAACAAACGATAAATAACCGAACCGCCTCCATACAGTATAACACTCATTCCGATCGCTACCGACATAGCCATAACTAAGCATACCCGTATGCCTTTTTTCACCCTGTCATATTTGGCTGCACCAAAGTTCTGCCCTACAAAGGTTGTCACGGATATACCAAAGGAGCTCATGGTCATCCAGAAGATACCATCTATTTTTCCGTATGCTGTCCAGGCGGCTATAACATTCGTTCCGAAACGATTGACGCTGGATTGTATAATAACGTTAGAGAAGGAATACATCATCGATTGAAATCCGGCAGGCAGACCAACTTCAATAATTTTCATCAAAATCAGCTTATGAAAACGTATCTCTTTTATATTCAGACGATAACTATTCCTAGTTTTAATCAAGGTGATGCATACCAGTACGGCACTGCTGATCTGCGAGAGTACCGTTGCAATCGCCACTCCAAAAACGCCCCAATGAAATACGGCAACGAACACAATATCCAGAACAATATTAACAAGACAACCGGCTATCAAATAATACAATGGTCTTCTGGAATCACCGATTGCACGTAAGATACCCGCTCCCATATTATAGAGCAGATTCGCTATCATACCACCAAAATAGATACGGATATACGTCAAAGCTTCCGGCATAATTTCCTCCGGTGTTCCCATCCAGGTCAATGCGAACGGTGCGCCAATCAGACCGATCAGCATGATTGCTGCGCCGCCTACGATGGCCAGCGCAATGGATGTATGTACCGCCTTACTTACCTCCCCCTCATTTTTCGCTCCATAATATTGTGAGATGGTTACTGTTGCACCGGAAGAAACACCCATAAAAAAACCGACAAGCAGGTTAATTAATGTTCCGGTTGTTCCACCTACCGCCGATAATGCTTTCTTTCCGACAAACTGACCAACAACAACTGCATCCGTCGTGTTATAAAGCTGCTGAAAAAAGTTGCCTAGCAGCAGAGGAAAGAAGAAGATAAGAATTTGCTTCCATATTACGCCTTCCGTAATACTATTTATATTTTGATGATCCTTTTTCATATAAATAATCATGCCTTTCTTCAAAGCCTGCAAACTTTGGGCCGCAGGCTCAAAGTTGCGTGTGAAAAATTTATTTTTCACACTGTCTCCTGGCATAATCTTTTGTGCATCAGAAGGCTCCCTCCTATTTTGGCGGATATTGAAGCTTCTGTAACATACAAGATAAATGGGTTCATATTGAGTAAAGTAATAATACTATTTTACTATCTTTTTACACCCTTGACAATCCTTATTTTCATCCAAAATATTTTCACTTTTTTCGCGGATACCAATAAAATAAACCATGTTACTTTCCATTATTATAGAAGAAAACAAGCAATTGTTACATAATGAACATTCTCCAATTGAACATTCTCCATTATGATATGTGTGTCACAAATCATTTTAAGGTTTTGATGTGAATTAGAAACAAATTACATTTTGGTAGAATAGAATAACCGCTGTAAAAGAAGCAGATTGCGTCTTGACCAGCGGTTATTCTAGTAATAAGCGAACGAACTAAGAATATAAAAAATCTTAAAATTTATCAGGAATAGTACTTATATATACAACAGCTGCGTTTCTCTTCATTCATCGAACTCCACAATTACATAATAGCCACGATGTGTATGCTGAAGTTCTTTTACAATCCCCTTTTTGGATTTAATCGGATTATTTAAAGGGATGCAGCCGGACATGGCAACGGCAGGTTCAATTATGTAGGAATAGCTTGTCTGTCCCGGTCGCTCCGTTATCTCAACCACATCATTTACCTTTACCAGACCATGTCGTTCCATCTTAAACTTTTCTTCTCTCATCTGAATCTCCTCCTATGAATAGTTTTCTTTTCCAAAGATCTATTATAATAAAATTCGACATCAGAATCAAGAAAATAGCCTTGTTTGTTTTATTGCCGCCAACTCCCGTTTGCTGTTGGCGGCAATTTCATTCGGACCTCCTGCATTTCAAGCCTCTCCGTGTAATCGGTTGATACATTCCATAATATCTTCTCTTGACCGGAAATCATCGGTATGTTTTATAACATAATCTCTGGTATCCGAATCTAAGGAAGCCATGAAATTATCGCTATCTTCTTTTGTTAGAAAGATTCCGGGAGCAAAAGTATAGGCTGCATACATTTGCCCGGACATAACAGATGGAAGCGGAGTAATCGGATCCATCGTAAATCACCTCCATAGAAATATTGTCTTTATTTATTCTTTCCTTTTTAGAACCCATTTATCACGGATTTATATGGTAATCATTCGCTTCTCCTGCCGTCAAAATTCAAGCTGTAAACAAACGAAATAAACTTTACTTGTAGCAGGGTTTGCGCTATACTATGGGAGATAAAATAGTTGCCAACTGGAAACTTACTATAGCTTATATACGTTTGCGCTATTCTATAGAAGAATTCAAAGTAGTTTTGTAACGATACAAATTCGTGTTACATAGTATAAAAAAGTGAAGCATAAAAAGTAAAAAGGAAAGCATTAATTTAAGCCGGAAAGCGAGGAAATGGAATGAAAATTGTAGTATTAGCCGGGGGAACCAGTTCAGAAAGAGATGTATCCTTAGTAACTGGGACCATGATTTATAAAGCACTTAAGAGCAAGGGACATCAGGTTGTTTTATTGGATGTCTATTTGGGATATGAAGGAGAAATTTCTAATATTTTTGAAACCGACCGGGATTGGACTGCGAATATCGGCACCATTAAGGCGGATCATCCGGACATCCATCAGATTAAAGCCTTACGAAAAGATAATGCGGATTATTTTTTTGGCCCGAATGTAATTGATATCTGCAGGGATTCAGATATCGTATTCATGGCGCTCCACGGTGAAAATGGTGAGGATGGCAAGGTACAGGCCGCCTTCGATTTAATGGGTATCAAATATACGGGAACCGATTTTACCAGTAGTGCTATCGCCATGGACAAAGCAATTTCTAAAGAAATCTTTGCTTTTTACAAAATTCCCACACCAAAGGGCATACGTGCTCAAAAAAGGGAAGCCTTTACCTGGGACGAATACCCTTGTGTAGTTAAGGTTAGTAATGGCGGATCCAGTGTTGGAGTATCTATCGTAAGGTCCGCAGATGCAATGGAGGATGCCCTTACCGATGCATTTACCTATGGCAGCGAAGTTGTTATTGAGCAGTACATTGAGGGCAGGGAATTCTCCGTAGGTGTTCTTGACGGTAAGGCTCTGCCGGTAATTGAGATCGCACCGCTGCAAGGTTTCTATGATTATAAGAACAAATATCAGGCAGGCAGTACGGTGGAAACCTGCCCTGCTGAAATTCCGGAGAACATTACCATAAAAATCCAAAAAATCGCGGAGGATGTATTTGCTGCCTTACGTTTAAAAACCTATGCCCGCATGGATTTCCTCATGAACAAGCAGAATGAGATCTTCTGTCTGGAAGCGAATACACTCCCGGGCATGACACCGACCTCTCTTCTGCCGCAGGAGGCGAACGTGATCGGTTTGGATTTTGCCGCATTATGCGAGAGGATTATTGAATCATCTTTAAATAAATATAGATCATAAACAAATGTTATTCGGTATATAAATAAAAAGTTACTGTTCACACCCCTA
>DOWG01000290.1:10709-11976 GCA_003519685.1 Lachnospiraceae bacterium | reverse complement strand
ATGTCTTAAGCCTTTAACTCAATATGATTCAATTTTAAATTATGAATTCCCAGGAAACCCTTAATTGCAACGCAGACACCGCCGAGAAGAATGGAAGTATCCTGCAATACGGAAGGCACTATCTTAACAAAACTATTCATTCTGCTCTTAAGCGCTTCCTCAATCCGCTTAGTGATATGCGGGAAGAATATCGTAAAGGAGCTATTGATCACTACAATATCCGGATTATAAGCGTTTAGAACATTGTTGACGCATACGGACATGTATTTTACAAACTGTTCCATGATTTCCTGTGCATCCGGATCTTCCTTCTCGTACATTTGGCTAAAGGAATCAAAGCTGATCTTTTCCAGTCCTTTTCTCTGTGCAAGCTGTTGCAGCAGAGTGCGTTCGGATACGTATTGCTCTAAGCAGCCTTTATTACCGCAGGGGCACTGTCTGCCGTCAATTTCAATAATGGTATGACCGAATTCACCGGCCCTCCCATTATATCCGGTATACAGCTCATGATCAATAATAATACCGAGCCCGACACCCGAATGAATACTAATGTTGGCAATATTGGGATAATCGTATTGAAATGTCATCTCACCGATAACGGATAAATTTGCTTCGTTCTCTAAATACACCTGTGTATTAAAATGATCTCCCAATTCCTCTGCCAGATTAAGATCGGATAGGTCATAGTAAGGGGTAAAGGAGACATGGTTATTTGCGATAACACCATGGATTCCGAGTGTAATACCAACAAGACCATAGGGGCTTCCTTTTGGCAGTTTCATTGATTCGATCAATTGAATAAGTACATTGATAAGATCGGAAGGATTTTTAGGGGTCTTTATCTGTTTTAAACTGCAATCTTCGCCGAGCAGGTCAGAAACTAACGCAGATATGGTATCGACACCGACATCGATACATATTACGTATCCGGCTTTTTTATTCAGACTTAATAGAATCGGCTTTCTGCCTAAGCTGGTATCGTCACTTCCAATTTCGATAACAAGTTTTTTATTGATCAATTCCTGAACAATGGCTGATATAGTTGCTTTTGTTAAACCTAAATGCTTTGCAATTGCTGCTCTGGATATCGCATTTTGGTTTATGATGGTTTCCAGTACTAAATTGGTATTGATATCTCGTATGAGTTCTTTACTGCCTGTTACCATTACAGTCACCTTTCGTTTTGTAATCATTACAACAGGAAATACGCCTGTTGCTCTCTGAGCAGACAATTCCATGTTATTTCTTAATGGTAACATAAAACGGA
>DOWG01000290.1:0-10636 GCA_003519685.1 Lachnospiraceae bacterium | reverse complement strand
GGGCAATTACGAAACCGCATAAAGAATTATGGTATGCTATCTATACTGTACATAGCAGTTATCTTAGCAGGGTTTCGGTAATTACCGGATAGAAGAGAGACAGGAAAGGAGATTATACATATGTTGTATATCGGTGTGGATTTAGGAACCTCCTCCGTAAAGCTTTTATTAATGGACGAAGCGGGGGACATTAAAAGTATCGTAACAAGGGAATATCCGTTGTATTTCCCTAAGCCGGGCTGGTCTGAGCAAAACCCGGAGGATTGGTATACGGCGCTTGTTGACGGAATTCGGGAATTAACGAAGGATTGCGATAAGGCGGAGATCGATGGTATCAGTTTCAGCGGACAGATGCACGGGATGGTTATTCTTGATGAGAAGGATCGGGTGATTCGCCCGGCGATTCTATGGAACGATGGACGTACCCAGGAGGAATGTGACTATTTGAATCATGAGATCGGCAGAGAGAAAATCTCAAGCTATACAGCCAATATGGCTCTGACCGGGTTTACCGCGCCAAAGCTTTTATGGGTAAGAAAGCATGAGCCGGAGAATTTTGCTAAGATCAAGAAGATCATGCTGCCGAAGGACTACATAGCATACTGCCTCTCCGGAGTGCATTGCACCGATGTGTCCGATGCTTCCGGAATGCTTCTGTTTGATGTTAAGAATAAATGCTGGTCGAAGGAAATGCTGGATATCTGCGGATTAAAAGAGGAGCAGATGGCGCGGATTCATGAATCCTTTCAAGTGGTTGGCTGTTTAACCAAGGAAGCGGCGAATGTGCTTGGTTTATCTGAAAAGGTGAAAGTGATTGCCGGAGGCGGCGATCAGGCGGTAGCAGCGGTTGGCACCGGTACGGTCGGCGCAGGAATGTGTAATGTTTCTCTTGGAACCTCCGGCGTTGTATTTGTTGCCAGCCAGAAATTTGCAGTAGATGATCAGAATGCGCTTCACTCCTTCTGCCATGCGGATGGAAAATATCATTTTATGGGGGTTATGCTATCCGCTGCAGCTTCGAATAAATGGTGGATGGATGAGATTATCGGAACGAAGGAGTATTCCAAAGAACAGCAGGCAATTACAAAGCTGGGCGAAAATAACGTATACTTCCTTCCGTACCTGATGGGAGAGAGAACGCCCCATAATAATCCGAATGCAAGGGGAACCTTTATCGGCATGACCATGGATACGACGCGTGCGGACATGACGCAGGCAGTATTAGAAGGTGTGGCTTTCGCACTTCGCGATTCCTTTGAAATCACCAAATCCCTTGGTGTACAGATTGACCGTATCCGAATTAACGGAGGCGGAGCGAAGAGTCCTCTTTGGTGCAAGATTATTGCCGATGTACTGAATGTTAAGGTTGACAAGATCAATTCCGAGGAGGGACCGGCGTTTGGTGCGGCAATCCTTGCAGCTGTCGGCTGTGGGAAGTATGCATCCGTAGAGGAGGCCTGTGCGAAACTGATTAAGGTAATCAGTACCACGGATCAGGATCCGAAGATTGTGGAGCTCTATAATAAGAAATATGAGGTGTTCAAACAGCTTTATCCGGCGTTGAAAGAGATGTTTGATAAGATGGTTTGAAACAGGCAGGCAATCGTTCCTGAACAGAAAGGAGCTGCTTAAGTATGCAGCCTTATACCGGATTTGCATCGGTTTATGATCTTTTTATGGATAATGTACCCTATGAGGAATGGACCGATTACGTGGTTCACTTATTAAAGAAATATGGTGTGGAGCAGGGCATTGTATTGGAGCTTGGATGCGGCACAGGCAGTATGACGAGCTGATTGTCCGCCAGAGGTTACGATATGATTGGAATCGATTCTTCGGAGGAGATGCTGTCCATAGCAAGGGAGAAATCTTCCGGAAAAGAGGACATATTGTATCTCTGCCAGGATATGAGGAATTTTGAACTCTATGGGACCGTAGCGGCCGTGGTCAGTGTCTGCGATAGTATGAATTACATTTTAACAGAGGAGGATCTCTTAGAAGTTTTCCGTTTGGTGAATAATTATCTGGATCCAAGGGGAATATTTATCTTTGATCTGGATACCGAATATGCTTATGAAGAAGTTATAGGAGATGCGACCATAGCAGAGAATCGGGAGGAAGGCAGCTTTATCTGGGAGAATACCTATTATAAGGAAGAGATGATAAATGAAATCAATCTGTCCTTGTTTCTTCCGGTGGAGGAGGAAGCACCGGTTACCGAAGAGACCGGTGATCAATTTTCCCAGCGGAAGAAGGCTTCCGATCCGCAAAAACCAAAATACTTCATAAAGCAGGAGGAAACCCATTATCGAAGGGCATATTCCCTCGATACCATTCGCCGCTTGCTGGAAGAGGCCGGAATGGAATGGGTGGCGGTATATGATTCCCTGACGGAGAAGAGACCGCAGGAAGATACGGAGCGTGTTTATATTATTGCGAGAGAAAAGCGGCAGAAGAATAAACGATATCTTTCCTAAGATATTAAATAATGATATGGGTGCCATAAGTCGTTTTAAGATTTTGGTATGAATAGGACCTTATAGTTTTTATATGACTTTTGTGCCTGCGGCCCAAAGTTGCAGGCATTGAGGAAAGGCATGATTATTACAATGGCAGATTATATCGTAAGAGCAAGTGCGGCAAATAACCAGATTCGTGCATTTGCGGCAACAACAAGAGAATTGGTTGAATATGCAAGAAGCGTACATGGGACAAGTCCGGTTGCAACAGCAGCACTGGGAAGGCTGTTAACCGCGGGAACGATGATGGGAATTATGATGAAAGGGGAAAAGGATCTTCTGACCCTGCAGATAAAAGGGGATGGGCCGATTCGGGGATTGACCGTGACCGCGAATTCACAGGGAGCGGTAAAGGGCTATGTATATCATCCAGAGGTTATGCTTCCGCCAAGCAAAGCAGGAAAATTGGATGTCGGTGGAGCAGTCGGAGCAGGTACTCTGAGTGTGATCAAAGATATGGGATTAAAGGAACCCTATAGCGGACAAACCAATCTTATATCCGGGGAAATCGCGGAAGATCTTACCTATTATTTTGCGGCAAGTGAGCAGGTGCCATCCTCGGTTGCGCTGGGGGTTCTGATGAACAAGAATAATACGGTGAAGCGTGCGGGCGGTTTTATCATCCAGCTGCTCCCTTTTGCAGAGGAAGAAGTAATCTCGAAGCTGGAAGCGAAGATCAGCCAATTGACCGGAATAACAGATCTGCTGGATCAGGATATGACGCCGGAGATGGTGTTAGAACATGTCCTCGGAGAGTTCGGACTGGAAATTCTGGATCGTGTTCCGGCGGCATTCGAATGTGATTGCGATAAAGAGCGCGTGGAGAAAGCAATTATCTCGATCGGAGAAAAGGATATCAGGGAAATGATCGAGGAGAATGAACCGATTGAGGTAAACTGCCAGTTCTGTAATGCACATTATCATTTCTCGGTAGAAGAGTTAAAAGATATTCTTCAAAAGAGCATGAAAAAATAGCTAAGGAGGATACTTACGTGAAAGGTGCCTTTTATACCGGTGAATACAGAAACATTTTTAAAGAATTGGGATTTACAGAAACAGAGATCGAGAAGAAATTAGAGGAAGCTTATCAAACCATATTCTATGGTCCCAAAGAGGAACGCTTCTATCATGAATTTGGCGATGATATGGCTTATTTTGAGGATACCGGCAATCATGATGCAAGAACCGAAGGCATGTCCTATGGCATGATGATGTGCGTACAGAAGGGTTGGAAGAAAGAGTTTGACCGGCTCTGGAAGTTTGCGAAAACCTTCATGTGGATGGAGGACGGGGAAAACAACGGTTATTTTGCATGGTCGGTTCAGACAAATGGTACAAAGAACTCCTATGGGCCGGCACCGGACGGCGAGGAATATTTTGCAATGGCTCTATTCTTTGCCTCGAATCGCTGGGGAGACGGTGAGGGAATCTATAATTATTCCAAAGAGGCAAGAGCGATTCTTCATGAGTGCATCCATAAGGGAGAGAATGGAACCCCGGGTCATCCGATGTGGGAGCCTTCTAATAAAATGATTAAATTCGTACCAAACTGCGACTTTACGGACCCTTCCTATCATCTGCCGCATTTTTATGAACTGTTTGCTTTGTGGTCAAACGAAGAAGACCGGGAATTTTGGAGAGAAGCAGCCAAGGTCAGCAGAAAGTATCTGCAGAAGGCCTGCCATCCAGTTACCGGACTGGCTCCGGAATATGCGCATTACGATGGAAGGCCTTATATGCGGGACAACCGGGAGAGATACTACAGTGATGCCTACCGGGTACCGGCCAATATTGGCCTGGATTATGCGTGGTTTGCCGCGGATCCGTGGCAATGTGAATGCGCAGAGAAAATCCAGAGGTTTTTCTGTGAAACCGTCAAAGGAAGAGCGGATATGGTATATGAACTGGACGGTACGATTATTGAAGAAAAGGCACTCCATCCGGTAGCGATAATTGCTACGAATGCACAAGCTTCTTTGGCCGGCAGTAAGGAACAATTCCCCGGCAAATACCAAAGAGAATGTATGGAGCTGTTTTGGAATACCCCGCTTCGAAAGGGAGACCGGAGGTATTATGATAATTGCCTGTACCTCTTTGCCTTGCTGGCGTTAAGCGGAAACTACAGGATTTGGAAATAACTTAGAACAAGCGAAATAATTTTCCAGACGAAAGGGAGATTTAGAACCGTAATACATATATTCGAATCAAGCGGCTGTTGTAAACCAAATGCAAATGATACAGGAAGAATACAGACCTTTTTGTATCGCTTGCAGATGGAAGGCAGCAGTCTATTTTGATTCGCTATTTCATAGATTACATAGATTACTATTGCAGTATTATGGTTTCTCTGCTAAAATCTAGTTGTTATAAATTGAATACTTTACCAAGGAGCATAAAGGAATGCTTAATACCTTAATATCGGTTACTGACACAAAAGAGAAAGCAAGAGATTACTTCTTTGATAATGTTCGAGCAATTTTAATTGCATTTGTCGTATGGGGGCATCTTCTTACATCGATGATTGATGATAATAATGTGATTCGGAGTATCTACTTTTTCATTTTCTTCTTTCACATGCCCGCAATGACCTTTGTATCGGGTTATTTTTCAAAGAATTTGGAGAAAAACAGGGAAAAGGCATTTGAAACGTTATTTCTGCCCTACTTAATTCTGAATTTTATTAACTATCTTTTCAAAATCTTTGTTATCGGGGAGGACTATTTTGGATATCGTTTTTTAAAACCGACCTGGGGACTGTGGTATTTATTGACCTTGTTTTTGTGGAAATTTTTCCTGAAGGATTTGGTCAAAACTCGTTTTCTATTGCCACTTAGCTTTCTGTTTGGTATACTAAGCGGATTTAGCGGGGAGTTTTCCGGTTATCTGGCACTTGGCAGAGCGGTATGCTTTTTCCCCTTCTTCCTTCTGGGATATTACTGCACGAAGGAGCATATTGCTAAGATCAAACGAATTCCTAAAATTATCAGCTTTGCCGTCATTGCTGCAAATGCGGTAATATCGGCTTATATTGTTCATAAAGATTTATTTGATGAGTCCTTCCTTTTCTTAAAGAGCCCATATCCGAAGGGGACCGGAGGTACCTTCCTGTTTTACCGGCTCCTGATTTATGTCGTTGCGATTGCGATGATAGCCGCCGTTATTAATTTAACAGGCAGCAGGAAGAATTTCCTGTCCTTAATAGGTGCCAATACGATGACCGTTTATATTCTCCATCTGTTTACGGTACCGATTTTGGAAAAATTTGGAATATTCAAGAACAAGCCAATTCTATTTTTTCTTTATACAATAGGAGCGACAATTTTAATTGTTCTTCTCTATTCCCTGCCGGTTGTGAAGCGGATCTATGATTCGGTTATGGACAAGCTGGTTGGCATGATAATTAAAAAGGAAACAAAAAATCCCCAACCGGAGAAATGATAGGAATATCATAAATCACATAAAAACCATGAACAGGAATAGAATCGCATAGATATAAGGTGTCATAATCATTTTTAGGATCAAAAATTAATGTAAATAAATAATAAGTTTATTTGCTTTTTGTATAGGAAATACACAGCAGAAGAAAATCCTGGCTTCTGGCTGAGAAAGGCATAGGTGTTATGGTGAAACTTAGTATAATCGTTCCCTTCCATAAGGGAATTCATTTTTTGGAGGATTGCTTTGAAAGTATTCGCGACCAGGGGATTGTTGATTATGAAACGATTCTGGTATTGGATCACTGCGAGGAAGATCTCACGCAGCTGATCAAGGATTACGCGGATCTTAATATAACGACAGTGGATCTGATGAAACCAAAGCGTTTTAGCTACTCCTATATATCTCAGAACAAGGAGGATTATAAGCAGAGTAAAAGTTATAGCGGAGTCGCTGCTGCAAGAAATGCCGGTCTTGATTCTGCACAGGGAGAGTACGTATATTTTCTGGATAGCGATGATTATATCCTAAACGGAACCTTGGTAATGCTTCTAAAAGAAGCAGAGGAACAGAAAGCGGATATCGTCTATGGCAGGAGGGCATCTACCTGGTTTCGTAAGATGGTTTTTCTGAATGAGATAGAAGAGCACAAGCAGGATGGCTTCAAAGAGGAACAGGATCCAGGTGGAGATACCGATATTGATGTCAAGATAATGAAGGAACAGGTCGAAATACAAAGAATTGAGAAGAAATTCGAAGAGAATGGGAAAGAGGAGCAAAATGCGGCAGCCGGTAAATCGGAAGCTTACTACCATTTGTTCGTTTCAAGGAAAGGTCTTGCAAATGTTTCTGTTCTCGGTATCATGTTTCGTTACAGTTTTCTTAAGGAGTACAATATCCGTTTTGACGAGGACTTCTGCTTTTATTCAGATACAACCTTTATGGTACAGGCATTGAAGCAGGTGCAGTCTGCTTTTTACGTTGAAGAAGCGGTTTATGTAAAAAGAAGGCACAATGATCCGATACATTTTCCTGCCCTTTCCCAATCAAAAACAGAGAACCGGTTTGATGAACATATTTTAGCCTATCAGGAGGCTGTAAAATATACCAGTTCAAAAGATGTTATAAGACAGTATCTGGAGATGAAGCTGATCATCTATTTCGTTTATACCTATGCGCCCGGTCTTAGAAGGAGTGAGAAGGAAATCTGGCATACAAAATATTTTCAAATTATGCGGGAGTGTATGCAAGAGGTTGATCCGGAGAGAATCCGCTCACTGAGAAAATACAAGAAAGCTATGGTTCGGGCCCTCCTGAAAGGAAATGAAAAACGGGTAACCCTTCTTACAACACTTCATCTGGCAGTTAAGAAAGCCAAAAAAGTCAGGAAAAATAAGAGAGTATTCGCTTATCATTTGTATCATAAGTTTTTTACGAAGCTGCCAATCAAAGAAAATTATGTTCTGTGCGAGAGCTTTTTTGGTAAGAGTTATTCGGACAGTCCAAAGTATATCTACGAATATCTATGCAAGAATGCGCCCGGAAAATATAAATTCATCTGGGTAATCAATAAGAAAACGTATATACCCTATCATCCGATCAAGGTGAAACGGTTCAGTATAAGATACTGCTACTATATGGCAGTCTGCAAGTATGATGTGTTTAATGGCAGGCAGCCGGAGTGGGTACATAAGAAAAAGGGAAACATATTTTTAGAGACCTGGCATGGTACTCCGCTCAAAAAATTAGTATTCGACCAGGAAGAGGTCATGGGAGCCTCTCCGCTGTATAAGGCGCAATTCTACAAGCAATCCAGAGTATGGGATTACCTGGTATCGGCGAATCATTTTTCTTCGGAAGCGTTTCGGAGTGCCTTTTTATTTGATAAAGAGATTCTGGAGTACGGTTATCCGAGAAATGATATCTTACATAGGAATAACAAAGAAGAGATCGCTGCCAGAATTAGAAAAAAGTTAAAGATACCGGAGGGAAAAAAGACGATTCTCTATGCCCCTACCTGGCGGGATAATGAATACTACGGCCATGGCAAGTATAAGTTTGCCCTGCATCTTGATCTTCGGTTATTAAGGAAGGAACTGGGTGAGGATTATGTTGTGCTGCTGCGTACGCATTATTTTATTGCGGATTCCCTGGATGTGACCGGCGTCGAGGATTTTGCAATCAATGTAAGCAAATACGATGATATCTCGGAACTTTATCTGGTGTCGGATATGCTAATTACGGATTATTCGTCCGTGTTCTTTGATTTTGCCAATTTAAAGAGACCGATTCTGTTCTATACCTATGATCTGGATAAATACCGCGATATGATTCGCGGGTTTTACCTGGATATTGAGACGGAAGTGCCCGGACCGCTGCTTTATACGAATGAAGAAGTCGTGGAGGCGATAAAGCATATCGAGGATATTTCCTCAGAATATCAGGAAAAATATGATGCGTTCTATGAGAGATTTTGCAGCTTGGAGGATGGGCATGCGGCAGAGAAGATAGCGAGAGAAGTATTTTGCTGAAAAAGGTATTTTGCTGCGTCTATCAAGGCAAACTCTTTGTTCCGGTATATTGCATAATGTCGCACAAGTTCATACATTTAGACTAAGAGTTGTGCAAACAGACAAAATAATATTATTTTATCGCTATTCATAAAATAACGGTTGCGATAAAACTTTATTTCATTATAATAAAAGGGTAACGTACAGTCATATTAAGTCTTATGTGAGATAATAATAAAGGATGGGTGACAGCTGCAATGAAGAAGATGGATATGCTATATGAAGGAAAAGCGAAGAAAGTATATGCAACCGATGTGAAGGATATCGTAATCGTAGATTATAAGGACGATGCCACTGCATTTAACGGCTTAAAGAAAGGAACCATACTGGGGAAGGGCGTTGTGAATAATAAAATGTCCAACCATCTGTTTCAGCTTCTTGAAAAAGAAGGGGTACCGACGCATTTTGTAGAGGAATTAAGTGACCGTGAAACGGCCGTTAAAAAGGTTGAAATTGTTCCATTGGAAGTCATTGTAAGAAATGTATCAGCAGGAAGCTTTGCGAAGAAACTGGGTATCGAGGAAGGCAGGAAGCTGATTGCTCCCACTCTGGAATTTTCCTATAAAGATGACGCTTTGGGCGATCCGATGATTAATGATTACTATGCAATTGCCATAGGGATTGCTACCAGAGAGGAAATTGACCGAATTACGGAATTGGTATTTAAGGTAAATGAGGTTCTGTGCGATTATTTTGCAAAATGCGGAATAGAGCTAATCGACTTTAAGGTTGAATTCGGAAGGTATCAAGGTCAAATTATTCTTGCAGATGAGATTTCTCCGGATACCTGCCGGCTTTGGGATATCAAAACGCATGATAAGCTTGATAAAGACCGTTTTCGCAGGGATCTTGGAAATGTTGAGGATGCTTATCAGGAAGTGTTCAGAAGGTTAGGAATACAATAATGAATATATGGGGCTGTCTCCACAATTTCCTATCACGGAAGAGAATCACAAGCGGCGAGAGATCGGTTATTCTTCGATACGGCATGGCTTTTGTGAGATCTTTCTGTGATAATGAAAGAAGTTTGGGGCAGCCTCTTGCTTATTATGCAATTACTTTACGAAGTAGTGATAATTGGAGAGGATGAATACGCATGCAATTTGAAAACAACAGTTATACTCCCGAGCTGCATGAGGAATGCGGTATCTTTGGAGTCTATGATTGTGATGGAAAGGATGTTGCCTCCACAATCTATTACGGCTTATTTGCACTCCAGCATAGAGGGCAGGAAAGCTGCGGGATTGCGGTCAGTGATACCCATGCCCCCATTGGCCAGGTAAAATCCTATAAGGGGATGGGGTTGGTAAGCGAAGTGTTTTCCCCGGAAAATGTGGAAGGCTTAAAAGGTAATATCGGTGTGGGACATGTTCGTTATTCCACGGCGGGGGAGAGCATCATCCAGAACACACAGCCGCTGGTATTAAACTATGCAAAGGGTACCCTTGCGTTAGCGCATAATGGCAACCTGGTTAACACACCGGAACTGAAACGGGAGCTGGAATACACCGGTGCAATCTTCCAGACAACGATTGATACCGAAGTCATTGCTTATCATATAGCTAGGGAAAGGTTGCATGTAGAAACCATTGAGGAAGCAGTCGTAAGAGCGATGCAGAAACTGAGCGGAGCATACTCCTTGGCAATTATGAGTCCGCGAAAGCTAATCGGTGCTAGAGATCCGCTCGGATTCCATCCGCTGGTTATCGGAAAAAGAGGGAATGCCTATATCTTAGCCTCTGAAACGGCTGCGCTCAATGCGGTCGACGCGGAATTTATCCGTGATGTACTTCCCGGTGAAGTCGTTATGATCAATGAAGACGGAATTCATTCGGATACCTCCTTATGCCAGTCGAAGAAAGCAAGATGTATCTTTGAGTATATTTACTTTGCCAGACCGGATACTCGCATTGATGGAATCAGTGTGTATAATTCTCGGATTATGGCGGGAAGAATTCTGGCACAAACTCATCCGGTCGATGCGGATGTTGTCGTAGGCGTACCGGATTCCGGCAACGCCGCCGCGCTTGGATTTGCCTTGGAATCCGGAATACCATTTGGCATGGCATTTGTGAAAAACAGCTATGTTGGCCGTACCTTCATTAAACCGAA
>DOWG01000012.1 GCA_003519685.1 Lachnospiraceae bacterium | reverse complement strand
ATCGCTTTCTCATCCGCTTTAAGCGGAAGTTGTTCCGTAGCCGCTACTGCGGCAAGGGAGCTTTGCGAAGAAAGACCGGAAGCTAAGATTACGGTTGTCGACTCCCTCAGCGCATCTCTCGGCGAAGGACTTCTTGTACACAAAGCAGTTACGATGAAGGAAAATGGAAAATCTATGAAGGAAATCGTTGATTGGCTGGAAAAGAACAAATTAAATTTATGCCATATATTTACAGTCGATGATTTACATCATCTGCATCGCGGCGGACGTGTATCCAAAACCACCGCTATTATTGGAACTCTGATTAATGTTAAGCCCGTCCTTCATGTTGATAACGACGGCCGCCTCATACCGTTAAACAATGTACGTGGAAGAAAGAAAGCCTTAATCGCATTAGTCGATCAGATGCAGNNATTTGTATCAGCCATGGCGACTGCCCCGAGGACGCAGAGTTTGTTGCCAATCAGGTCAAAGAACGTTTCGGAATCCAAAACGTATTAATAAACTATGTTAATGCTACCATTGGTTCCCATTCCGGTCCCGGAACCGTTGCTCTTTTCTTTATGGGCAACCCAAGGTAAATAGAAAAAAATTTGGACAAAATAAGCACCGGCAGATTGCAAAACATAATGTTTATGTAATCGTCGGTGCTTTTCTTCTCCGCTTTGATTTTAAATTACAAGCAAATTATTCTACTACCGCTTCTACTGTTTTATTACCGGAACGATTCTCCATTATGCAGGCCGTTTACGACTTCCGTAACCCTGTTTTTTGCATCCTCTCCGCTTGTGGAACCTTGTATATAGTTAACCAGCTCTTCTTTACGGTTATCCGATAAATTAGAGAAATTCGTCATTGCTTCCATGTCCAGTGCTAAGCGCATTCCAAGCCCTACCGGGAGTTGATGCTCATTATCTATCAAACTCATATTACCACTCCTCTCCATACTTACATGACTTTATTTGTAAGTAATTCTTTGTAATCAAACCGCTTATCACGAATTCACTTACATTTACTTACCGGGCATTCACCCACTTATTCATTCGCTATGATTCACAAAATTCAATTTCTATATGAATTCATAATTATTATTTGTTTCTTTGATGAAATTATGAATGAAGAATGTTTCCATAAACAAAATTTATTTTAAAAAGTTCTTAGAAATACATTCTTAGAAAAAATAATAACAGCACCCGCGCTTCTGTATCTTTTCTCTCAACTGATATGTTTTTCTTGTGAATTATGCTATACTTACTACAAATAAATCAATCAATTTGCTTTTCACAAATGAAAACCAATAGAAAGGAGGCAGCCTATTAACACTATAACAATCCGCCCCGAATGGCCGGATGACTATGAAGCCATCGCTAAGCTAGTACATGAGTCCTTTCGTTACGGCACTCCGTATTCCGACGGAACCGCTGAAGAAAAACTCGTAAACGAGATAAGAAGTAAGCAATATTATATTCCCGAACTGTCTTTTATCGCAGAAATGAATGGACAAATGGCAGGGCATTTTATGCTGTCCCATTTTCCCATCAGTGGACAGCATGAAGATAAGTTTCTAATCCTAACTCCTGTTGCAGTAGAATATCAGCATCTTCGACAAGGCATCGGCAAAGCAANNAAGTCTCCTATGAAATGTATGATTCAATTTAGATAATGATAAGGTGTCATGGTGAGTCATAAAAAAGCTGTTGTAAACCAAATGCAAACGAAACCAGAGCGTCTATGACCTTCTTGTATTCATTGCAGCTAGAGATACAACAGCTTTTTTTGCTCCTATTCTTATTCCACAGCTTCCTCTTCCAGAACATCCTTCTCTTTAAACCGGAATACAAACATTAATCCAAAAGCAATTATAAACCCTAAGATACAGGATACCAGAAAGGCGGTAAATCCTTCTCCCATATAAACCACCATGGTAATTAGGGATGGGAAGGCAAAGGAGACCGCTTTCGATTTAAAATATCCGACAATGCCTCCGCCAATCGCCCCGGAGATACAGGCTGCCAGCATCGGAGTCTTA
This sequence comes from Lachnospiraceae bacterium, assembly GCA_003519685.1. Taxonomy (GTDB): domain Bacteria; phylum Bacillota; class Clostridia; order Lachnospirales; family Lachnospiraceae; genus Mobilitalea. The sequence continues at coordinate 2,960 of DOWG01000012.1, read as the reverse complement.
TAGGGAATACTAATACTAAAAAGCACCGGTTCCGTAGTACCCAAAATTGCTGTAATGGAACTGGAGATACCGATCGATTTTAATTTCTTATCCTTTGTCATAATACTCACTGCCGCTGCAACTCCCGCCTGCGCAAATACAGCCGGTCCAAGCATAGGCAGAATGGTATCTGCTCCATACACCGTGATATTATTCATAATTACCGGGACCATTCCCCATTGCAGACCTACTACCACCATCGGCTGCCATACAAAGCCCAGGCAGATACCAGCCAGCATCGGACTGAAATTATAGAGTAAGGCATAAGCATACGCAAGTGCATCGCTGATTAGCGTCCCCATCGGTCCGAATACCAAAAATGTGATCGGGGTAACGATAATCATTGAAATTAACGGCTTCAGAAATCCTTTGATTGCTTCCGGTAAATAGCGGTCCAGCGGTTTTTCCACAAAATAAAGTAACAGGATTGCCAGCAGGATCGGAATAACACTCGATGCATAGGTAACCGGTTTTACTGGAAGTCCAAAAAAATCAAGTCCGTTACCGCTCTCAAAAGCCTCCGTGATATTCGGATGCAGCAGAGTTAAAGCGATTAATATGGCTGTAAAACGATCCGTCCCGATCTTTTTTGCCATAGTATATGCCAGGAATACAGGTAAATAATAAAAGAAACTATCTGCTAATGTATAAAGTATTCGATATATTCCATCGGTTTCCAACAGCACTCCCGTACTTACCAATATCATTAGGATACCCTTAAGTACCGCCGCTGCCATCAGCACATTGATAATCGGTGTAAATATTCCGGAAATAATATCCATTAATTTATTAAAACTGAATTTAGTATTTTTATCTTCCTTGATAACTTCCATTTGGAGGAGCCCTTTCCTTTGTACAAATATTTTGTCGACAGCCGCCATAATGCGGGAGCAAAAGCACACTTGTGCGTTAAGTTAAAAATAATCAGAGAAAGAAAGCCGGTATTACAGGTTTTCCTTCTCCGAATGATAACAATATTGATAACATCTTGCAGGAGCACCAAAATATAAGCTGCCTATCCTAGGATAATTTTATAAATTCTTCGATTAGTCCTTCATAGGAATGAAGGCTGATTCTCCAGAATTCCGGATCCTCCAAATCAATCTCCGCCTGTTTTGCGGCATCTTCCACAGTCATTACCGTAGTTGCCTTTAATAATGCACGGTATTTTGGCAGAAAGGCTTCTCCCTCGGTCTTATATTTCTCATACAATCCTCTGGCAAATAAACCGCCAAACGCATACGGGAAGTTATAGAAGCTTAGGTCCTCACTATAGTAATGGCTCTTTACTACCCACATATAAGGATGCATGAAGTTTGGATCCAGACCGTCTCCGTAGGATTCTCTCTGCGCATCCAGCATGATTTCATTCAGCTGATCTGCGAACAGGAATCCCTCCCTACTCTTTTCAAAGACAGCACTTTCAAATAAATACCGGGAATAAATATCAACGATAATCTGTGTGACATTCTGTAATTGATCTTCGATCAGCGCAAGCTTTTCCTTACTATCCGCTTCCTTAATCGCAGATTCCATCACAATTGCTTCATTGAAGGTAGAGGCAGTCTCCGCTACCGGCATGCTGTAATCCGTATTTAAGGGCAGGTGATCCTGTATCATCATGCCATGATATGCATGACCTAACTCATGTGCCAGAGTAACAATATCACCAAAGTTACCGGTAAAGTTCGTAAGAATACGGCTCTGCTTCACAAATGGTATATTTTCACAGAAGGCACCGCCGACCTTCCCTTTCCTCGGATAGAAATCAATCCAATCATGATCAAAGGCTTCCTTCATCATATCCGCCTCATCCTGAGAAAAATTGCTAAAATGCCGGATCAGATAATCCTTTGCCTCTTCCACAGTATATTTTCTGCTGCTCTCTCCCATCGGAGCAAGCAGGTCATACCAGGGCAGACCATTGGAATGTCCAAGTACCTTCGCCTTATGCTTTAGGTACTTACGAAATACCGGAAGATATTCACGAATTGCCTGCAGCAGCGCATCCAGAGTCTCCTTTTTCATTCTTGACTGCGTTAAGGTCATCTCCAAAGGAGATTGATAGCCTCTCATATCCGATATCGTATTTACCTGGGTCTTAATATTATTTAAGGAAAAGCTTACCGCATCCTTAATTTTTTCCAGCGCTTTTAATTCTGCTTCATAAGCTTCCTTGCGAACCGCCGAGTCTTTGTCATGGGCCAGATTGCGCACCTCCGGTAAGGTTATTGTCTGTCCCCTGTATTCCACCTCCAGAGTAGAGGTCAGAAAGCTTTGCATACTGTTCCATGCGGATCCTGCTGAGATATTCAGTTTTGCGATAACATCCTCCACGTCATCATCAAGAAGATGCTTTGCGTCCTCTTTTATCTCCGACAGTATGAATTCATAGCCTTTTAATTCCGGATATTTTTCAAAAATTTCCGGAAGATTTTCTGCTCTTGCAATGTATTTCTTAATTGCGGTTAACGGCTTGGAAGCTTCACTTACCTTCCTCTCGATCGCGTTGACCTGATTGGTTATCTCACTATCNNATCTCACTATCAGAAGTATTTGCGCATTGATTTAATACCGTATAGGTAATCAAGGAATACGACAGAACATGGTAACGTTCCAGATATTTCACTGCCTTAACCAGATTCTCATCCTTTAACGGACCGGACTTAAGCGTCTCAGAGAAAGCTTTTATCTCCGTTGTAAGATTCTCCAACTCTTCTTTATCTTGCTGATACTTTACATCATCAAATCCTTTATACAATACATCCAATGACCATTCTTTATTCATCTTAACCTCATTTCTGCGCAGCTTTTTGCGCATCACTTTCCTTTTTTTCCAAGCTAAGCAAGTATACTTTTATCGGAAGACCTCCGCCATACCCGGTTAAACTGCCGTCTGCGCCGATCACCCGGTGACAGGG
>DOWG01000079.1:2796-3435 GCA_003519685.1 Lachnospiraceae bacterium | reverse complement strand
AAGTTTTGCTTGGTTCATTGCATAAAGAACTTCGTCGAGCTCCTTTAACGCCTCACCGCTTCGGACATCCAGCCCTAAGGCCACATCCTGCTGCTTTTCGGCAAAAATAAGTTTTACGAAATTACTGATCAACTGGATCGGCAGGTTATCAACACAAAAATAACCTGCATCCTCCAGCATCTTAAGAACGGAACTCTTGCCTGCCCCAGACATTCCTGTGACAATTACAAATCTCATGACTATCTCCAAGCCTCTCTTTTAAAAATCTCCTAAAAAACGAACCTCCGGTTCCAACGTAACGCCAAACTTCTCATTTACAATGCGGACAACCTCGTGTATTAAGGTTGCAAAATCCTTCGCCGATGCATTCTCCTTATTAATCAGAAAACCACAGTGCTTCTCAGATACCGCAGCGCCGCCGATCTGATAGCCGCGCAGCCCCGCATCGGATATCAGCTTTCCGGCATAATATCCCTCCGGCCGTTTAAAAGTACTCCCGGCACTGTACTGCTCTAGAGGCTGCTTCTCCCTGCGCTGCCGGTTCAGCTCCTGCATCCGCGCAAAGATCTCCTGCGGATTCCCAGGATCCAGTTTCATTTCGGCCTCCAGCAGGATATACCCTTTCCTCTGCAGTATACT
>DOWG01000079.1:0-2771 GCA_003519685.1 Lachnospiraceae bacterium | reverse complement strand
CCATAGGCTCCCGCGTTCATCGTAACTGCCCCTCCCAGGGTCCCCGGAATGCCGGAGGCAAATTCAAACCCCGTCAGGCTTTGCTTCGCAATGACATTCGCCAGTTTCGATAAAAGGACCCCGGCCTGCGCCGTAACCGTGCCGTCCTCCTTTGTTAAAACCGAGGAATACTCCTCGCCAAGCTTGATAATCAAACCATGATATCCCGCATCGGATACCAGGAGATTACTTCCGTTGCCCATTACATAGAAGGGCATGCCTTCCTGATTGCACAGTCTGGTTACTTCTCTGATTTCCTCTGTTCCTGCAGGAGTCACAAGATAATCTGCGGATCCTCCGATATGAAGTGTCGTATGGTTTTCCATCCTTTCCTTCCGTTTGATCTGATTCTCCGGTAATATCTGCAACAATTTCTGATAAAATAAATCTTCCAAAATGACCTCCTATGGAACACAATAACTTTACTTTAGCTTATTCCATTCTTGATGTTTTCATGATACCAATTCCCATGTCCTATGTATCCCATAAGCATGCAGCCAATCGGCACAAATACATACCTCTAACGTTTTAGCGTCCAATGGTTGACAGAATCATCTTTGCGCTGCCATAGATTCCGGCATCATTTCCCAGAGTAGCAAGCTTAAATTCTTTATTCTTTAACGTAGTCATCACGTATTTATTATAATGCTTTTTAATATTCTCTGTGAGAATCTCTCCTGCCTTAGAAACTCCGCCGCCGATAACAAATGCTTCCGGATCAATCACCTGTGCAATATGTGAAAATACAATTCCCAGGTAATGGCATGCCTTATCTACAACCGCCATAGCCAGCGCGTCTCCCTCCTTCGCACAATCAAAAACCGTCTTTGCACTGATTTCATCTGCCTCGCGGAGCTTGGAGGGTTCTTCGCTTTCCTCCAATGTATTCTTAGCCAAACGAACAATTCCGGTTGCAGAAGCATATTGCTCCAGGCAGCCGCGTTTACCGCAGCCGCAGGTCACCATCTCTTCCTCATTTACAAGGATATGCCCGATCTCTCCACCGGCACCGTTACTTCCTGCAAGGATGGAACCGTTTAAGATAATTCCTCCTCCGACACCGGTTCCGAGTGTAACGAAAACCATGTTGCGGTATCCTTTGCCGCCGCCCTGCCATAGCTCACCCAGCGCGGCAACATTTGCATCATTGCCCGCCTTGACGTTCAGTCCGGTCCGGCTCTTCATCTCTTCCGCAATGTTGAAATAACCATGCCCGAGATTTGCCAGCTCCAATACATCGCCGTTATCCTTTACCGGTCCCGGAATGCCGACACCAATACCGATAATGTTCTCCTTCTGCAGCTTCAGCTCAGCAATTTTCCCATTAATAAATTCAGCGGCATCAGCAACAATATCCTTGCCTTCTTCCGTTCTCTTAGTCGGGAAGCTCCATTTGTCCAATAACTTACCTTCTGCATCGAACAGACCTGCCTTTACTGCGGTACCGCCGATATCAATTCCAAAGCATACTTGTCTCATAACTTCAAACCTTTCCAGAGTACTTCTTCATTTTTCTTTTTATTTGTACTCCTCTTTTATATTTGCAATATATTTTAACTAACTTTTTGTCTTCTATTCTTTCGTAAATAGCTTTCCCTAATTACCGATCTTTTTAAGCTATTACAATCCTTTGAATTAATTGCCCGCTTTTTTCAAACCGTTTGTAACACGGTTATAAAGCTCCTGCGCCGCATTATATCCCATCTTCTTCTGACGGTAATTGACCGCTGCCGCCTCACATATAATGGCAAGATTCCTGCCCGGTCTTATCGGTATGGAATGGCAGACAACCTTATTGCCAAGGAACTCGATATACTGCTCCTCCAGCCCCATCCGGTCGTATTGCTTGTCCTTACTCCACTCCTCCAGCTTGATTACCAGATCAATGGACTGGGTATTCTTAACGCTTTCTACACCGAATAAGGTTTTCACATCGATAATGCCGATCCCGCGCAGCTCAATAAAATGCCGGGTGATATCCGGTGAGGTNNTGCGGCTTCGCTCTTACCGATACCGCTTTCTCCCATGATCAGAATGCCTTCGCCATATACATCGACCAAACCGCCATGAATAGTAATTCTCGGTGCCAGCTCCACATTCAGCCAGCGAATCACCTCTGCCATAAAAGAGGATGTTGTCTTGCAGGTCTGAAACAACGGTACACCCTTCTCCGTAGCCAGATGAATCAGCTCCTCATCGATCTCCATATCCCTGCTGAATACGATGCAAGGCACCTTGTAATCCAGCAGTCTGCTTAAATTCTGTATTCTCTGTTCCTTATCCATTCGCTGCATATAGGCCTGTTCTACCCGGCCGATGACCTGAACACGTTCGGAATCAAAATGGTCAAAGAACCCCGCTAACTGCAGAGCGGGCCGGTTGACATCGGGCTGTGAAATCTTGATGGCATTAATATCGATATCCGGAGTGCAGTTCACTAAATTCATTTTTTTAACTAAACTAACCAGACTAACCGTATACATTGCATTCTTCCTCTCTATCCTGCAAACTCTTCTTTTATTTTCATTTTAACACAACTCTTTAATTGCTGTAAATGCTTGATTGCTTTCTTCTGCCGGAATACTAGTTTTTAGTGTTACTGTTCACACCCCATCATGTATACTATGTTATGATTTCGACAAATGTATCCGAATCGGAGACGCTTTAGCTTAGTTGCATTACGTAGCGGTACATAAGGCTCCAAAATACGGAGCCAGAGTACCGACGAATGC
>DOWG01000087.1:1725-5913 GCA_003519685.1 Lachnospiraceae bacterium | reverse complement strand
GGGCAGAGCAGATACTTCTCATAGACTTCCCCGCTTAAGCTGCCCTGCTCACAGCTTAGATGATCCTCCAGAATGTCTGCCTTCAAATCCTTGTAATCTTTTACTGCCAGGCTGTGGAGCATTCGTTTTCTGTCCGGATTATCATCCTTTGTCAGAAAAGCGCGTATTTCCTCAATATTTTCACCTGCCGTACGGAAAATCTCCGATTCCTCCGGATATGCAGATGCCAGTTTTTCATCGTAGTAAGCCAAAAAGCGCTGCTCCCGAATCTGATTGGATTCCTTTAGACGTCTTGCCTTCCGATCTTTTTGTTCCTGCGTTTCCTTCTCTAAGTGCAGAGGATACTCTTCGGGCGCACAAAGTTCTGTCTGTTCCCATTCATCCGTTACCCAGTCCGGTTTTCCCGCACTACGCTCCAGTACCAGCTCCACATTCGCCGATTCTTTTACGGAAGCCTTCGTTTCCCCGAAGATTTCACCCTTCCATGCCCTTACCCGAACGTCGCCAAGCCCGATCGAGATATGCGCTTCTCCCTTACCGTCTGTTACTAAAGTAACTACAGGAGAATATTCTGCCATGTTAAGAATCTCCAATGAGACAAAGGCACCCTCCACCGGCNNGGCGTATTATTATAATAGGTCAACAGCTCTTCTTTGCCAAGGCACTCTTCGGAGGGATCGGTCATAAAATCGGAAAAGGTGCGGCTGTGGATTAATACAGCACGATTGGCCGGCACGGTGAACCAGCCTTTATTTAATATCTCCTCCGGCTCACAGGCTCCAAGGAAATACCATTTTCCATGAAGATACACTTCCACCCAGGCATGATTATCATCACAGTGTGCCCATCTTGGTGTGTAGACCTGACGGGCCGGAATCCCAACACTCCGGTAGGCCGTAACCGCAAAGGTGGATTCTTCCCCGCAGCGGCCCTTCCCGCACCGGAACAATGTCATAGGGGAAGCGGTGCGTTCGTCTGTTGATTCATACACAGCATGTTCCGCACACCAGTAATTAATTTCAATGACAGCCTCTTCCAGGCTCATGCCCTGTATCCTGTCCTTTAGCTGCTCATAAAAGAATCTCCGGCAGTCACTGATATCTTCCGAATTAATACGGTAATACAGCACATGATGAACAAAGATCTCTTCCGGTAATTTCCGGCACCATTCTACATTTTTGCGAAGCCAAAGGGAATGCTGTACATAGCTTAAGAAAATAGAAAAGTCATATTCTCCCGCATCGCGCACAGGCATTGTTCCATAAAGAAAGCGCATCAGAACCGCCTCTTCCTCCGTACAAGCTTCTATATTTTCTTCTATTTCTTTCCATATAGAATCGTAATATTTTTTTCTCCCCTTATATTTTTTTAAAGCATATTCCTGCAAATGTGTTGAAAACATTTTCTATTCCTGCCTTCCTTTTGTTACTGTTCACACTCTGGGCAAAGTCTATCCTATGATTTCGTCAAATGATATCCAATCAGGAGTATTTGCATTCGTCGGTACTTTGGCTCCGTATTTTGGAGCCTTATGTANNCGGATACATTTGTCGAAATCATGGTATACATGGTGGGTGTGAATAGTAACTTTTTTTGTCTACTCTTCCAGCTTATATACTCTGGCAATCGGCGCCACAGCTCTATCACCGCAAGGTGCTTTTACCATAATGCCGCCCGGTCTACGGGTAAATGAAACCTCCTCGTCGGTATCCAGCATGGTCACATGCTCCACTTTTCCTTCATAAGGAATCCATACCTCATCCGGAACAGCATCTTTTTCCTCTGCAAACATTTCCAGCGCATATACGGTTTCCCCTTTTCTGGTAAAGGCGATATTTTCCTTCTTATAGGGTGCACAGACTCTTGTGCCATAGATTGCCTCACCGAATACCTTCAGCCATGCTCCCATTCCCTTTAAGGAAGCGACCGCTCCCCTCGGAAGCCGTCCGTCCGGCTGGGGACCGACATTGATAGCCAGATTCCCGCCCTTTGCTACGATATCTACCAACAGGCAGATCACTTCTCTGGGAGATTTGTACTTGTCTTCATAGGCAAAGGAAAAAGAAGTGCCCAAAGTAATGCAGCTCTCCCACGGTACTCCCAAGGGTTCTTCCGGCACGCACTGTTCCGGTGTAATATAGTTCTCATAAGGACCGCCGACAGTTCTGTCCGCGCACAACATTCCGGGCTGCCATGTCCTGATTTCATCGATTACTTCGCCAAGACGGATGTCCTGTCCGTTCTGCGCACATACCTGACCGGCATCAAACCACATAATATCCAGTTTACCGTAATCGGTTGCCAGCTCTTTAATCTGATTCTGAGTAAACTGAACAAATCTCTCCCATTCCTCCGGATGCTCCGCCGGAACATAGGAAGGACCTCTCCACATATAGTCTCCGCGCGGATAACCTTTGGCCCAGTAGCTGTCAATATGCCAGTCTGCCTTGGAGAAATAGGCAGCGATACCGATTCCCTTCTTACGGAAGGCCTCAAACAAATGCCCGCAGATATCCGCATATCGATTGGTATGATATGGGCAATCCTCTCCTGTAATTTTATAGTCGGAATACTTGGTATCCCACATACAAAAGCCGTCATGGTGCTTCGTAGTAAAGATCATATAGCGAATACCTGCCTCCACCGCAATGTCCGCCCATTTCTCCGGCTCAAAGCGGATCGGATTAAAGGTCTTATTCAGTCCGAAATACTGCTCTTTGAATTCCTTCCCGCTAACCTCCCAGTCAATTCCCGTTCTGGCCCAATCCGCATCCGCATCCGAGAGTGCCCAGGACTCCACAATTCCAAGCTGGGAATAAGGACCCCAGTGCATCATTAAGGCCAGTTTCTGATCCTGGAACCACTCCAGTTTCTTAAGGACCTTCGGATCGGTCGGCCACACATATTCGTCAGCGGCACTATAATTGTGCACGCCCTTCTGTATTTTTTCTTCCTGTTTTTCCTCTTGGAGCTGTTCCGTTTCATTTTCTGCTGCTATTACCTCTGTACCATCCGTTTTTGCAGAGACTGCAGTCATCTCCTTATCCATATCCATATCCTTGTCCTTATCTTTGTCCTGGTTCCTTTCCTTTTCCATTTCCATTTCCATTTCTGTAACCCATTCCCGTACTGATTTAGCTCATAACCAAATTCAGTAGAGAGTACCCCTTTCCTTTTATACTCAATTTATACTTTAAGTGTTACTGTTCACACCCATCATGTATACCATGTTATGATTTCGACAAATGATATCCGATAAGGAGTATTTGAAGCGAAAGCGTCTCCGAATTGGATACATTTGGCGAAATCATAGGATAGACTTTGTTAGGAATCAGTCGTTGTTGGTCACAACTTCCCCGTGACCAAGATTGTAGGTAATCTCACCTTCCAGTTCTACTTTCAATACGGTGGCAAAAGGATGGGTTTGTATGTCTCCTGCCCAGATCCAAAGAGTACCCGGGATTCCGCTCCATGGCAAAGATCCCGTATAGGTAAATTTAAGTTCCTCCTGACTGTGAAGCACTGTAACTCTCTTTACCGGTGTTTTGATTCCTTTCACACACAGTGTTTCCACCGGCTTATCGTATACAAACAGATAGATTGTTTTTTTATCTGCCGATAAGGTACTGCCGCCCAGAAACTGCTGGTAACTTAAGCCCTTGCCCGTTCCATACACCGCTTCCTCATGGTCATGAATCCAATTTCCCAGATCCAGAAGCACTTTTTCCTGCCGTTCATCGAGCGTACCGTCTTCCTTCGGACCTATATCCAGCAGCATTCTGCCTCCCAGGGTGATACAGTCGCAGAACATCCGTACGATCTGTCCGCTGGTCTTGTAATCATTATCCGAAGGGCGGTAGCCCCAGGAATCGTTAATGGTGGTACAGAACTCCCATTCTCCTTCCTGCCCGTAGAGAGGAATTCCCTGCTCCGGTGTCCCATAATCACCGTATCCCTGCATCCGTGAATTCAAAACCACATTGGGATTCAGGGTATGAAGATATTCGCGGAATTCAGGCATCTTCCATTGGGCAGCACTTCTTTCCCAGTCTCCGTCAAACCACAGAAGATCCACGGTCTTATAGTTGGTCATCAGCTCTTTTAGCTGATTTTTATTGAATTCCAGGAATTCTTCCCACTTCCCGTAATCTTCTTCACCGCCTGCCGGTGAACCATAGATATCCTTCA
>DOWG01000087.1:684-1608 GCA_003519685.1 Lachnospiraceae bacterium | reverse complement strand
TGTGCCCCTGCTTTTTTAAATAATTCCGCCCATTTGCGGGGATTATAGCGGGAAGCGGTAAATCCATCACACTGCTTCATATAATCCTCATAAGAGATAGCACCGTTGTGGAAAGACCAGGATTCTGACACATCTCCCACTGCATAAATGCCATAATGAATAAAAATGCCCAGCTTTGCCTGCCGGAACCATTCCTGCATCATAGGAAAGAACCTCCACTTTATTTTTATAGTAAGAAAAGCATATTACCACAAAACTGTAATATGCTTTTCTCCGTACAACTTCTTAGATAACTTCAACACCCTTCGGTGTAAGCTTCCATCTGCTATTTCGCTATTTCTTCGATACCACGCATTTTAACCCAGTCTTCCAGTCCTAAAGAATAAAGACCGTCAACATATGCCTGCCACTGTGCATCGTCATCCACATCCAGTTCTCCTGTTACAAAGAGCGCCTGCTGCTGGTTGTAATAATCTTCGAGAGCTGTACTGATATCCGAATATCTGTCGATATCATCAAGAGAAATCCAATTAACCGGAATCTGTGTTTTTGTCAGATTCGGTTCATAAACTCTCTCCATTTCTTTCTTCTCATCATACAGAACAACGTCTTCAAGGCACTTAAATCCTGCGGGCAGGTATTTCGGAAGTGACTGCGGCCACAGATTACCCCAGCTTACCTTTTCCTGCAGGTCTGGTTCCAGAGTCTTTTTATCAATGGCACGGTATCTGTCGCCTTCTTTAAATATACTTACACCTACCGGACCTACGCTGCATCCGAGACCATTTTCCAATTCGAATGCATTATCAAACCAACGGCAGATTACTTCCGGATTCTTCGCATTATCTGTAATAACTGCCTGCGTTCTGAATATGCTGAAGCCATCGCTGCCTCTCAGCCATTTGCCGCCCTTGTCCGCATTCA